>CADBLN010000001.1 GCA_902795525.1 uncultured Erysipelotrichaceae bacterium
AGCATATCAATATACAGATGTGTGGATTAGTATTTGGAGTGAAGACGGGATAGAGGCTAGTAGTATTCTTGATAAATTAGAAAAATTATTAAGAGAAAACAATTACAAATTGACATTTAGTGCAGATGTGCCAAACACCGATAAAGGATTGGTACATGTAAGCACAAGATTTAATAAAACAGAATAAGGAGGAATTGCAGATGAGTGCAAGAGCAATGGGGACATCCCTGACATTGAAGAAGTCTGGAGATGAAATTCAAGATACAGTTATTGCTAGTTTGTTATCAATTGGCGGAGTTTCTGTAGAAGTTGAAGAAAGAGATATCACTACATTAGATAGTCCAGATGGTGCTGATGAATTTGAAGCTGGTAAAACTACACCAGGTGAATTACAAATCAGTGGATTAATCAAAAAGACTACTGATGAGCAAAACATCGCTAAATTCTATGCTTTATTGTGGGCAAAAGAAACAAGAGCATGGGAAGTTGGATATCCATCAGGTGCTAAGTGGGAATTCAATGCATTTGTTAAATCGTTTGAAATGGGCGAAGCAACAGTTGATGGAAATGTTGAGTTCACTTCAACATTAAAACTATCAGGGAAACCTGTATATACAGCAAGTAACTAAGAGGGTAATGCTAATTACCCTCTTTTGCTAGAAAGAAGGAGACAATGAAGATTAATTTTAAATTTAACGCAACAATCGTAGAAGAGATTGAACAAACAAGAGGAAAACTGCCAATTGAGAATATTGTGACAGATACTACACTAGGTAATTTGTCATTGATTATTATGAAAGCAGCAATTATGGAAGATGGCAGAATAGGCTGTACTAAGAATACAGCTCTAAAACTAATTGATGAATATCTAGAAGATGAAAAAAACGATAAAAATACATTAACGTTTGACATTATGGAGGCGTTAGCTGATGCAGGTTTTTTATCGAGGCAGATGGATGTGAATGCATTCAGACAACAACAAGAGATGATAATCCAAGAAGCGAATCAACGTTAACTTGGGGAGATAGATGGAGAGAAGCAGAAGAAGATGCTATCTTTTTGGGCTTGTCTCTAGAAGAGTTTTGGAGATTAACACCAAAACAATATGCTAAATATATTCAGGCATACGAAAGAAAACAAAAGGAAAAGCAAGAAGAAATAGAGTACCAAACAAAATTAACTGATTCTTTGAATTATATTCTTGGTAGATATATTTCTTGGTCTTTCAATGATCCGAATCATTATCCTAGTGAACCTTTTCTATCAAAGAATCAAAAAAAAGAGATTAAACAACAAACTGATGACGAAATGGAAAGACAGGCTAGGATTTATACAATGGCGTTAGGAGGTGAAATAAAAGATGCCAGAAATGACAATTGATGAGCTAAATGTCAAACTTACTGGAGACGTTAGTGGCATTAGAAACGACCTAAATAAAGTCAAAAACGATTTTAAAGATTTTCAAAAAAACGCAAAGGATAACGTTAGCAAAGTTGGAGATCTATTTAAAAGCCTTCAAAACACCATTAGACGATGTGCAATTGGTCAAATGATTTATAAAGAAGTTGTAAGCAATGTTGACAGCGCAATTAGCAGATTAGATACACTTAATAACTATGCTAAAACAATGGGAAATCTAGGGATTAGCAGTGAAGATTCTCAAGCTTCTTTGTCGAGACTAAGCGATGCATTGGTTGGCCTACCAACGACAATGGATGCAGCAGCATTAGCGGTTCAAAGGTTTACAAGTGCTAATGGGAATATTAAAGCATCAACAGAAATGTTTTTGGCGTTAAACAATGCTGTGTTAGCAGGTGGTGCGCCAACTGAAGCACAAGCTTCAGCTATTGAGCAATTGAGCCAAGCATATTCAAAAGGAAAGCCGGATATGATGGAATGGCGTACTGCTATGCAAGCAATGCCAGCTCAACTAAAACAAGTTGCTATATCAATGGGATATGTTAATGCTGACCAATTGGGTGAGGCATTAAGAAATGGCACAATATCAATGAATGAGTTTATGGTAGAACTTACCAAGTTAAATAAGAATGGAGTTGCTGGATTTGCATCATTTGAGGAACAGGCGAGAAACTCAACTGGTGGTGTTCAAACATCAATGATTAATGTTAAAACAGCAATTACACGTGGTTTAGCCGACATCATGAATGCTATAGGGCAATCAAATATAGCTGCCTTTTTTAATGGAATTGCTTCAGCAATAAACAGGGTTGTTCCTTATGTGGTTGCATTTACAAAAGTAGTTGTAACAGCTGTAGGTGCTATTGCTGGATTGTTTGGTAAGACTGTTAATTCGCAGGTAGCAAATACAGCGAAAAGCATTTCAAGTGTAGGAAGTAGTGCAGCTTCGACTTCAAAGAATATAGATGGGACCACTAAATCAGCAAAAGGACTATCCAAAGCTATGAAATCATTAGCAGGTTTTGATGAAATGAACGTGCTAACAGATAACAGTAACTCTGGTGGAGGATCTAGTGGAAGTGGTGATAGTGTTGCTGCTGGATTAGGAGACTTGTCTGGTATTGATTTATCGGCATTTGATTCATTAAATGAGAAAAGTAGTGCTGCCGACGAAATATATCAAAGAATGATTACTTCTTTGAGTAAAGTTAAAGAATTCCTAATGACAATATGGGATTCTGCTCCAGTTCAAGCTTATATAGGTGCGGTATCCGCATCTTGGAAGTGGCAATATGATTATATTGTCACAGTGATATCAGACATTTGGAATAATATGAATACTACTTGGGGAAATATTGAAAATAATATTTCTCAAACTTTAACTAATATTGCAGATTTTTGGACACAGTATTGGAGTGACATTCAATTAGGAATAGAAACTTGGGGACAACCAATTATTGATGGAGTTTCACAAGTTTTTAATGCGATTTGGAAAGATGCAATAGATCCAGTATGCCAATTTATTTCTATGCTTTGGATGGATTTAACCGGAAGCTTGGTTACATTGTGGGAAAAGCACGGGAATCCTTTGGTTAATAACATTGGTGAATTCGTGACAAAAACAATCGCATTATTTCAAAGCATATGGGATAACATAATAGCTCCTATTATAGCGCCATTTTTAGAAACTTTAAGTAATCTTTGGAACGATCATCTTAAAACTATGGTAGAAGAAGTTGGTGATTTTATTGGTGCTTTGGTAAATGGAGCTTTAGAAATATATAACAAGTTTATTGTTCCAATTGTTAGATGGTTATTAGATAAACTAGCTCCAAGCATAACAACAATAGCTGGTATTA
Source organism: uncultured Erysipelotrichaceae bacterium (assembly GCA_902795525.1). Taxonomy (GTDB): domain Bacteria; phylum Bacillota_I; class Bacilli_A; order Erysipelotrichales; family Erysipelotrichaceae; genus RUG521. The sequence continues at coordinate 3,279 of CADBLN010000001.1, forward strand.
TTTCAGCAACGGTTGGAGCAGTAGCGGGAACTATTTCAAACGTAGTTACAACAATAACAGGAATTTTAAAGGGAATCATAAATTTTGTAACAGGCGTGTTCACAGGGAATTGGAAAAAAGCTTGGCAAGGAGTGGGTGATATATTCACGGCTATTTTCAACGGGTTAAAGAACGCTTTTAAGATACCAATCAACTGGATAATTGATGGCATCAATAGTTTTATTTCAGGAATCAACAGAATCAAAATTCCTTCATGGGTTCCTGTAGTTGGTGGCAAAGGATTTAGTATAGGAAAAATTCCTAGATTGGCTCAAGGTGGCATAATTGATCGGGCTACCTTAGCTGTTGTAGGGGAATCTGGTAGAGAAGCAGTATTGCCATTAGATAGAAATACAGAATGGATGAATGAATTCTTTAACAGGATGCCGAAGGGCGATAGTCCTCAGACTATTGTTGTCCAAATAGGTAACGAAACAGTTGCTAAAAAGGTTGTTGATTGGATAAAAGATTCTCAGTTTACAACTGACGAGGAGGTATTTGTATTATGATCTTTGATGGTTCATTTATAACATTAAACGGATTAAGTTTACCTTATATCAAAACCTTTAAAGTTGGTAGGTCTAAACTATGGAAAGATGCTGACAGAGCAATGTCTGGCACAGTGAATGCCACACTAATCGGTATTTTTCCGAAGATATCTATAACTACGAGAAGATTAACGCAGGAAGAGATGGCGCAACTTTGTAGCATTTTAGACAAACCTTCTTTCACTGTTCAATGGTTTGACGTTCGTAGTCAATCAACTCATACAGCTGCATATTATGCAAGTGATTATGATACTGAAATTCTTGAGGGAGAAAAAGAAAGAGGTTTATACAAAGAACTTTCAGTAAACTTAGTGCCAATTGCCAGGAGGTCTTATAACTAATGTATGATGTAAGTTCTAATTTCAAAAATTCAATAAAAGAACCAATTAAAGAGATTGATGCATATCTGTTGTTAGAAGATCTAACCATTATTACACCAGCTGACGATTTAGTTAGTCTAAAAATTGAAAGTGAAAATGGTGTTGGTAAATTGGTAATGAAAAAAATAGAAATAAAGCTACTAGGATACCACTCAGTATTATTAAGCGAAAAAATTAATGCTTATGTTGGAGTAAAAACAGAAACTGGCTATGAGTATATAAACTATGGCCAGTTTTTAATTACTGAAGTAGAAGACTCCAAAGATACAGGCATGAGCATCTTAAAAGGCTATGACTCAATGATTTATACAAATGTAGCTTATAGCAGTGTTGATGTTCAATATCCTTGCACGGTTTACCAATATGCATTGGCAGTTTGTCAAAAATGTGGTTTAACGCTTGCTAGCGAAAGCTGGCCTAGTAGTGATATTGATATAGAAAGTGATAGATATATAGGCATTGATGGGATGCAATATAGGGATGTGTTAAACGATATTGCTGCAGCGTCAGGCACTATTGCTATCTTAAGTAATGACAAATTGTATTTCAAATCGATTACGAATACTGAAGAAACATTGACATACGATGATTTAAAAACATTGAAGTTGCAACCAAAATATGGGCCTATAAATGGTGTAGTCATAGCCAGAACACCTCAAGAGGACAATGTTGCAGTACAAGATGAAGAATCTGTGCAAGAAAATGGCCTTACTGAGTATAGGATAGAAAACAACCAACTTATGGATGATAAGAGAGAAGACTATTTACAAAATTTGGCTAATCAAATGTTTGG
>CADBLN010000002.1 GCA_902795525.1 uncultured Erysipelotrichaceae bacterium
AACGAGTTGTATTGGCAAATTGATGGAGAAAACAAGAAATATGATCATGGCAAGGTTGAATTATTTGCTGGTGCATTGTCGGTAAGGATGCCAATTAATAGAGTTGGTCAATAGTGTTGAAATAGAACGTTAGAGAGACTATCATTTAATTAATGGAGGAGCTGATAAAATGATTAAGGTTATTAAAGTAAAGAATTATGACGAAGTAAGTGATAAAGCATTTGAAATAATGCATGATTTAGTAGTTTCTAAACCAAATGCAGTTTTAGGGTTGGCGACAGGGTCTTCACCAGTTGGTTTATATCAACGGATGATAAAAGATCATCAAGAAAACGGCACATCATATAAAGATGTAATAACATTCAACCTTGATGAATATGTTGGTTTAGAAAAATCTCATCCAGAGAGTTACTATTTATTTATGCATCGCAATTTGTTTGATGGACTTGATGTGAAAGAAGAGAATATTCACATTCCAAGTAGTGAAGGTGATTTAACAGCTAATTGTGATAGTTATAATCAAGCCTTAAGCCAATACCAGATTGATTTACAAATCCTAGGAATTGGAAGCAATGGCCACATTGGTTTTAATGAACCAGGCACATCGTTTGATTCAGTTACTCATATTGTTGATTTAAAAGAGTCAACTATTAAAGACAACGCGCGCTTTTTTGATGACGACATTTCAAAAGTTCCTACTAAAGCCATTACCATGGGCATTTCAAATGTAATGGCAGCTAAACAGATTTTGCTGGTGGCAAGTGGTGCTAATAAAGCAAATGCCATTCAAGCAACTGTAATGGGAGTTGTGACGGAAAATGTTCCTGCTTCAATTCTTCAAGAACATCCAAATGTCATCATCATTATTGATGAAGCCGCAGGCAGTTCACTAGTAAAGGAGAAAAAGTAATATGCAAGTTTTAACTAAAGACAATTTCGAACAAGAAACAAATGAAGGATTAGTTTTAGTAGATTTCTTTGCTGATTGGTGTGGACCATGTAAGATGTTGGCACCTGTCTTGGAAAAAGTGGCAGAAGAGCTAGCTGGAAAAGTAAAAGTAGTTAAAGTGAATGTTGATGATGAAATGGAATTAGCTCAAAAATTCCAAGTTATATCTATTCCAACGCTTGTTCTTTTAAAAGATGGTAATGTTGTTAATACTACTATGGGTTATCAACCAGCAAACAATCTAAAATCATTCATTGAAAGTGGTTTTTAAACTACTCTAGAAAATTTAAACAAATTATAAACTTCCTCCCAGTGGTTTAATGGGAGGATTTTTATTGAAAAAATACAGATTTATCAAAAAAAGTAAAGGAGTTTTGTCTATCTTTAAAGATTTTTATTGACTTTAGTTACATGTAATATATAATATTCATTGTGTTTAATAAGACTGAATTATTAGTTCAGTATTTCTAAACAGGAGAAAAAGATGGATATAGGTAAAAGAATTAAGGAACTCAGAGTTAAAAACAACCTTACTCAAGAAGAACTAGCATCTCGTTGTGAGCTTTCTAAGAGCTTTTTATCTCAACTAGAAAATAACCTCACGACACCATCACTTCCTACTCTAATGAATATTGTAGAGGCCTTAGGGATTAACATGGAAACTTTCTTTAAAGAAGAAAAAAATGAGAAAATTAGTTTTGATGAGAATGATTATTTTGTTTCTGAACAAGAAGATTATAAAATCAATTGGATTGTTCCAAATGCCCAAAAGAACTCCATGGAACCTATTATCATTGAGATAAAACCAAGTGGTATGTCTCAAGTTATGGAACCACATGAAGGAGAAGAATTTGGCTATGTCTTGTCTGGTCGAGTAGTTTTAGTAAATGGAGACCAGGAATTAACAGTAAAAAAAGGCTCAACTTTTTATATAAACGGGGATAAAGAACATTATTTGAGGAATGATTCCAGTCATGATTGTCAAGTATTGTGGATTACCAATCCACCACTGTTCTAGAGGAGGGAAAGAAAATGAGAAAATTAATTGAATTTCAAAACATTGTTAAAAGTTTTGATGGTCAAGTAGTTCTGAAAGGTGTTGACCTTAATATTTACGAAAATGAATTTGTGACATTATTGGGACCAAGTGGTTGTGGTAAAACTACTTTATTAAGAATACTTGCCGGATTTTTAGAACAAGATGAAGGTACAGTCATTTTTGATGGCGAGTGCATAGATGGTGTTCCTGCGTATAAACGCGAAATAAACACTGTGTTCCAAAAATATGCTTTATTTCCTCATATGGACGTTTATGACAATATTGCTTTTGGCTTAAAGATTAAAAAGGTTGGTAAAGATATTATTGATCAAAAGGTTAATAGAATGCTGTCGCTTGTTAACCTTGAAGGATATGAACATCGTAATGTGACGCTATTATCAGGCGGCCAGCAACAACGTGTGGCAATTGCCAGAGCTTTAGTTAATGAACCAAATGTGCTTTTATTAGATGAACCTTTAGGAGCACTTGATTTAAAACTCAGAAAAGAAATGCAAAGGGAATTAAAACGTATTCAACAGGAAGTTGGTATTACATTCATCTTTGTTACCCATGATCAAGAAGAAGCGCTAACAATGTCAGATAAAATTGTTGTTATGAGGGATGGGGTAATTGAACAAATTGGCACACCTCATGAAATATACAATGAACCAGCTAATGAATATGTTGCTAGATTCATTGGTGAATCTAATATAATCGATGGTCTGATGTTAGATGACTATAAAGTTAGATTTGATGACAAGACCTTTAAATGTAAAGACTATGGATTTAAATCTAGAGAGGCTGTAGATGTTTTAATTAGGCCTGAGGACATTGTTATTGTTAAGCCTAGAAAGAATACGTCTGTAGGCAAAGATGTTATGAAAGGTGAGGTTAAAAACGTTGTTTTTAAAGGTGTTCATTATGAATTAACAGTAGAAACTAAGTCAGGAACTAGTAAAACTGTTAAAATGCATGTTTTGGCAGAACACGACATGTATAATGAAGCGGCTCAAGAAAAAATCAGCGCTAATGACTTTTTTGTTGATATTGATGATGTCGGCGATTTAACTAATGCTGATTTAGTAGCAATTGCGAATGCTCAGGCTTGGGATGAAGAAGATAATGATATTTCCATTACCAAGATTGAAAAGAGTCTAGAAGCAGTTCCAGGTGTGTATGAAGTAACTTTTGGAACTGAAAAGGGCACAGATATAACTGTTAAGCTTCATGTTGTTGAAGCTGAATATGTCGAAGATGCAAGACACAATATCGGTATTCAAGCTTTGGATTTTTTCAAAACTCCTGATGAGATTAAAGAATCAATGGCCATTTCAACTGACCTAAAGACTTGGGCAAGTGCTGAAGCTTGGAATCTGCAAGATGATACAGAGATTGAAATTACGGATGTTAGGTTTGATTTTGAACCTGAAAATATAACTGAAGGTTTATACAGTATTACATTTGCGACACAGGGACGCAACTATAAGGTGGAAACTACTAATCAATACCAAGAAGGCGATAAGGTATTGTTGAGAATTAGTCCTGAAGCAATTCATGTAATGCCTAAAATGGCTCAAGAATAATGAAGAGCTTTTCTAGGATGGCCTATCCATATATCGCCTGGATAGGAGTATTCATTGTCGCACCAATGATCATGATTTTGCTTTATGCTTTAACCTCGCAAGGTAATAGTACCCTTATTTTCCAATTTACTTTGGAAAACTTCACGAAGTTTTTTAAGGATCCAGTATTTATGAGGGTTTTATGGACATCGCTAAGAATAGCGTTCCTAACTACAGTATTTTGCATTGCGATAGGATATCCAGCAGCTTTATTTATTTCAAATTTATCTGATAAAGCGCAAACTATGATGATTCTATTAATGACTTTGCCAATGTGGATTAATATGCTGTTGAAAACATATGCATGGAGAGGAATTTTAATGAATTTTAACTTCAGCAGTGAATTAAAAGTATTTGTAGGCATGGTATATGATTTCTTACCATACATGATTATTCAAATACATACAGCTATTAGTAAAATGGATAAAAACTTAATTGTAGCTAGCTATGATTTAGGGGCAAACAAATGGAAAACTTTCTTAAAAGTTACCTTACCATTGTCAGTTCCTGGAATCATTTCGGGCATCACCTTAGTATTTTTACCAGCAGTTAGCAGCTTTGTAATTCCTAAGTTATTAGGTGGTGGAGACTATGTGCTGATTGGTAACTTGATTGAAATCTATTTCTTAAATGCTGGTGACTGGAACTTTGGTAGTGCCATTTCACTGATCATGGCTTTGATTATTATTGCAAGCATGTGGCTGACTAAGAAGATGGATAGAAATGAACAGGAGGATTATTAATGAAAAAGAAACAATCACTCTTTGAACATTTTCAAAAATGGTATTTATTATTAATTGTTTTGTTCATTTATTTACCAATAACTTATGTGGTATTGTTCTCGTTCAATGAGACAAAATCCCTAACTACCTTCAGTGGTTTTTCACTAAGATGGTATGAAAACATGTTTAATGATTCAACGATGTTAGAAGCGATTTACTACACTGTCCTAGTAGCTGTAATTGCTACGGTAGTTTCTACTATTGTTGGTACTATTGCAGCAATTGGCTTATCAAAGTCAAAAAGGATCATTAAAGCAATTGTTCTGGAAGTCAATAACCTTCCAGTAATGAATCCGGACATTGTGACAGCGATTGGGTTAATGTTACTATTTATATCTCTAAAGGTAAAACTGAGCTTAGTAACGCTTATTTTAGCTCATATAAGCTTCTGCATACCTTATGTAATATTATCGATTATGCCTAAATTACGACAGCTTGATGATAATGTAGCTGAAGCAGCATTGGACCTTGGGGCTACCCCTTGGCAGGCTCTTACTAAAGTTATCATTCCGCAAATTTATCCAGCCATTATTTCAGGAGCTTTAATCGCATTCAGCATGTCGTTTGATGACTTTGTGATATCGTTCTTTACAGCTGGTGTTGGTATAAACAACATTTCAATGTATGTTTATTCAATGAAACGTTATAATCCTAGTGTTAATGCTCTATCAACATTAATCGTGGTGGTAGTGACAATCATTTTAATACTAGCGAATATAGTTCCTTATTTAAGGGATAGAAGGGTTAAAAAGGGAAATGAAAATGAAGAAATTATTTAGGATTTTGATGGTGGCCGCTTTAGTTTTGTCACTAACTGGCTGTGGCAAAGGAGGTGGAAAAACCAATTTTGATCCAATTAAAGAATTTGGTAGTGACGTTTTAAATGTATACAATTGGGGTGAATACATTGATAAACAAGTAATTTCTGATTTTGAAAAAGAATACAACATGAAAGTCAATTATTCTTTGTTCACTTCAAATGAAGAAATGTACACTAAGCTAATGTCTGGAGCTTCATATGATATTTTAGTTCCAAGTGATTACATGATTGAAAGATTGATTGAAGAGAATCTGCTACAAAAAATTGATAAAACAATTGTCGATAACTTAGATGGATTAACTGAAGGAGTTAAAAACTTAGACTGTGATCCAAATAATGATTACATGGTTCCATATTTATGGGGAAATGTTGGAATTGTTTATAATACCAAAACTGTTAATTATGCCGATTTAGAAAATCAAGGTTGGGCAATTTTCCAAAATCCAACATATGCAGGTGACGTTTATATGTATGATTCAGAAAGAGATTCATTCATGATTGCGTTCAAATCATTAGGTTATTCAATGAATACAGAGAATCGTGAAGAAATTCAACAGGCTTATGATTGGTTGAGGACAGTTGATAAAAACACAGCGCCAGCTTATGTTACTGATGAAGTTATTGATGCCATGATTGATGGTGAAAAATCATTAGCTGTTGTATACAGCGGTGATGCAGCATACATTTTATCGGAAAATGAAGATATGGGTTTCTATTGCCCAACTGAAGGCACAAACATCTGGTGTGATGGCATGGTTATACCTACAAATGCATCAAATCCAAAGGCTGCTAATTATTTTATTAAGTTTATCAATGAATATGAAAATGCGTTAGCAATTTCTGAAGAGGTTGGTTATGCCTCACCTAACGACAAAGTGCTAAATGAACTATCATCTTCAACAGGGGATTATTTTGAAAACGATGCATATATTCCTAGAAGTGGATATGAATTAGACGAAAACTTCCATAATAATGATGTTTTGAAGAAAGAACTATCAGAATTGTGGATTAAAGTAAAACTACACGAGTAATTTAATAGAACTCACAAGAAATGAAAATCACAGAATTATGAGGTGTACCCCCTAAACTGGACAATCCAGTAAAGGGGGTTTTTCTAATGAATTTAATGGTTTAAAGATTAAAATGCTTTAGGATGTCATAATTAAAGGAATTAAAAAACGATGGTTATTGTTCATAAATTCCATCGTTTGTTGTTATGACAAGTTTGGTTTGTTTGAGATTAAGATAATTCTGCACTAGCCCAGTAATAAGGGTAATGGATAATGTTATAAACAAGATCAATCTAGAATATGAACCGTAATCTTCCCAGATTTGTGAGAAAACATTGTCTATTAAGATAAAACCTGCAACCCCACTTACTACAGTTATCATAACTCTTTTATTGAAGAATTTTTTTAAAGGTACATTGGGCAACATTGTTTTACCCATAAAAGCAGTAACAAGCAGCAAAATTACACTAAACAATCCTATCATTGCTATAGCAGTGATAAATGGTGAAAAATAAGTTTTAATAACTGCATATGCAACTCCAATAAATATGAAACCTAAAGCCCATAGAGGAACCACGATAGTAGCTCTAACCCATACCGGAAGACTGGAAATCCATCTTTTAAGCCTACTTTTGACAGATTTATCATCAATTTGTTCAACATCTACTAAAGATTGTACATGAGCATTATCGATAACTTGTGGTTTAGGGTTTAATAGTTCATCAGCACTATCATACATGCCACCAACCATTAATGATGCTCCTGTAGTTGCAGCAATGGCCGCCTTAGCAGCTTTTTTCTTGATCTTATCAATATCTTTTTCCATACTATTAGTTTACTATTTATCAAAAAAACTGCAACAATATCACTTTTTAATTGCAATTGTAGCTTAGTTATCTTATAATAAATTTCGCTAGATTACTGACGGTTCCTTAGCCAAGTGGTAAGGCAATTGACTGCAACTCAGTGACCGCCGGTTCGAATCCGGCAGGAACCTCCAAATTCGGGGACGTGGCGGAATAGGCAGACGCAACGGACTTAAAATCCGTTGGTAGTAATACCGTGCGGGTTCAAGTCCCGCCGTCCCCACCATTTGTGATAGAGACCCTAGTATTTACTAGGGTTTTCTTATGTTAAGTTAGCTTAAGGAAAATGGTTAATTTATTCATCAAAATTTGGCATTTCGGTTTCACTAAGAAAAGAAAAAGTGATGCTATGATGCTTTTGATTTTTAGGGACAAGAGGTGGCTCTATGAGCCATCTTTTTTAATGCACTAAAAATTTATCCAACTTTATAAATTCTTTATATTTCCTAGATGCAAAAAATGTCAAAATCCTCAGTTAATATAGTGTTTTTCACATGAATTGTTCTTACATAAAAATTAGTAATCTATAAGCCCAAAACAGTAAAAGTTAAGGAAGATTAAAGAATAGATAAAAGAAGTTTTAGAAGTGTTGTAAATCATTTACTTATATATAAAATTTGTATTGTAGAAAAGAAAGATGAGGAAAAGCACATGAAACAATTTAGAAAAGAGAGAATGAATCTTAAGGAGTTTAACAGAAAACTATTAGTCGTTCTAATGGTTGTTTTCATGCTTGCTACTAATGTTGTACCAGTTGCACATGCTCAATCTATCTTTGCTACAACTGATGTTGAACCAACTGAAATTGTTGAAACAACAGAAGAGGAAAATACCGAAGAAACAAACACTCAACAAGAAGAAACAGAAAATGAAGAAGATGAGGTTGAATCAATTCATGTTGAAGATGTTGTTGATAAATCTGTTAATTTAGATAATCTAATTGATACAAGCAATGGAGAAGAAAGTGAAAATAATGAAAACTCTACATCTATCAGTGTTAATAGTGTTATGAACATTGTTGAGAAGGCTGAAGAAAAAGTAGAAGCTGCTAATCCTGAGATTAATCTAAATGTTGTAGATAAAAAAGCGATTAACGTTGATGCATCTTTCAAAATGCCTAAGTCAAGCACTAAAAACATCAAGACAGTTTTAAAGGCTGCAAAGAGCACTTCATTCTTGACAGCTCCAGCTGGTTATGAAGACGGTAAGTATTATGTAACTTCATGGGCTGGTTTGAAAGATTTAATTGAAAATGGAAAGTACAATGGTGGCACAACTGCTGATACCACTTTGGAAATTGTTGTAGATGGAAAGATTGCTGCTGATAGCACTATTACAATTCCTTCAAATAAAACCATAAAGCTTTCAGGTCGTCAAAACACTAATGCAACAATTTACGGTGCTTTAGATGGAAATATAGATAATTATTCTATAAATGATAATAAATATGACCAAATGTTCTTTGTAAATGGCGGAACCTTAGAATTGGGCAATCATTTAACTTTAAGCGGTGATAGAGCTGTTTATGAAGGTGATGAATGTGGAACAACAAACGATATTCCTGACCTAAAAGATTCTCTAATATTCTATGAAGAGAGAGGTCCTATCGATTTAAAATACTCTAAAGTTTCATATCAGAACTCAATTGTTTGTCCAGTAAATAAGATATGGAATAATGGCTCCGATGATGGTGATTGGGTAATTGATTCAGGATATTTGAAGTATGCATCTTCTTTATCTAACAAAAAAACAACAATTCTTGGTACCAATCGGGCTCATTATACAAGTGTTGTTAGATATGATCCTAAATCTGGTGAGATCATTGGTTTTGATGAGAAAACAAATGGTAATGGTAGATTCTTTATTACAACTAAATCTGCAACTAATAATGATGACTTGTACTTCTTAAAGGCAGTAAAGTATAAGGATAACGAAGGGGCAGAATGGGTCCATAGTTCAGCTTTAGGTGCAAAGATGGGGGCAGGAAGTACTAGTAACTATGCGATTCTTGCTCAAGCTGTTGAAGCTGACCCAGCATTCCATTGGGAAATCTTCTCAAATGCTAATACAGATAACAGATCTCAATTAGTAAACCTAAAGGATTTTGATAATGTTAGTGGTAAAAATATTTATATTGCCGCAAAGACTACTTCATATGGTCATACTCAGGGTAATCCGCATACATTATGGTATACAAATGATGTATCAAGCACATGTGTTGATAGACCAGCTAAACTTTTTATTGGCGAAAATGACAGTAATAAGACTGAATTAAAAGGTGTAACCAACAGCAGCGCTACTTCATATAACACCTTAACTACTGGAGTTGGTTCAACTATTAAAGTTTATAACTTTGCTAGTAATGGAACTTATTATGTAGCTACAAGTGAAGCTCAATCTTTGACTGCAGGTACATCATATTATTTAGTTTTAAACAATCTATATTTAAAAGGATTGGCAAATGGTGGTGCTCAATGGGTTAGTTGGGATGATTGTGTTAATAAAAACATGATTGACGATGCTGCTAATCCTTCTACTAAGAATGTTCAACTTTGGAGATATACTTCAAATGGCACATTTGAGAATCTTGTTACTCAAGAAGTAATATATTTTAATGGCTCAACTGTTGAAGTAGTTAAAAAAGCTAAGAAATTATATGATTTATCAATTGGAAATGATTCAGACCAAGTAAATGTATTTGGTGATGATACAGATATATTGAAAGTTGGGTCAGGCAATGACATATCATTATTTAATAAGGCTTCAAATGGTGAATATTTCATAAGAGGAACAGAAGCTACTTCACTTACTGATAATGAATATTATTATGTTGTTTCTAACAAAAAGTTCTTGAGAGCTAACGCAACTGGTGATGGCGCTACTTGGGAATCTAGCCCTTATGCGGACAATTCTGCAAGTCAAGAAAGTAAAAACATGTTAGATTTGTGGAAGTATACAACTGTCACACAAACTGATGCTGAAGGTAATTCTGTAGGACCTTCTGGTAAAGTTCTATACAATGAAAAAAGTGGAAAAGTTTTATATTACAATGGTACTTCTGTTGTAATAATTGATAAGAATAAAATAACTGAAGTTAAACAAACTCCTGAAAAACATGGTTGTAGGCTTGCGACAACTCCTCGTTGGAGTAGTGTTAATTATACTCATAATCTATCAGACTTTATATCCGCTAATGTTGCAGCTGATTCTAACGATCACAGCAAAGATAAAGGATACTTTATCAAAGCTACCAATGGTGCAACGGTTAAGATTGCTGGTACTGTAATAAAGGATTTAAAAGTAAATAATAAAGATACTGCCGCTAATCAGGTAGTCACAAACATTGCTCCAATTGTTATCGATGGTAGTACTTTCGATATGGCTTCAGGAAGCATTGAAAATAACTATGTTGCTTATTTAGCTGATGATACAAAGTCAGGGCAACAAGTAACTGGAAATAATAGCTATGGTATTGGTTTAAATAATAACTACAGTGGAAATGGTTATTTAACAACTCAAACAACACCTACAAAGAGTGCTGGAGCTTTAATTCTGAATAACAGCGCTACAGCTAATATCTACAGTGATGCTGAAATTAAGGCTAATCGTGGTGATAATGGAGCCATTATTGCTCGCGGTAGCTCATACTTAGTTTTAGGTGGTAAAAAGTCAGATAATGTTTGTGCACCAACAGTAATTGGTGGTGGCAAAATCAATCAAAATGTTGGTTTCCATTATGCTGGTGCCGTTTTAGTTGAAGATGGTGCTACTTTCTACATGGTTGGCAATGATAGTGAAATGAACTATAACGTCACATGGAATAGAGGCGGCGCTGTTTGGGTAACTGACTTCGGTACTAAAGGTGATGGTAAAGGAGCAAATGTAAGCTGGAAAACTAGACCTCCAAAACTTTTAAATGCTGAAACAAATCGTTGGGAAAAAGAAGGCCAGTTTGTTATGAAGGCTGGTTCAATCAGCTACAATACAGGTTTTGCTAGAGCTGGTGCAATTAACGTTGAATCTAACTCTGTTTATCTAGAGG
>CADBLN010000003.1 GCA_902795525.1 uncultured Erysipelotrichaceae bacterium
AAGTCTCAAAAATTTTTTATTTATAAGGGTTTTCGCATATTGTGGTAAATCGTGCCATGCTAGTTACTTAACTTTCCACCATTGCCCCAATGATCATAAGTTGAATATGTCAGATATATTCTTTCGGTTGCAATATCAGTAACTTCACTAATCATCTTCATCAGTTCTCTGGCATATCCTTCTCTAAGTTCAAATGCTGATTCATGAAATAATTCAACCTTTACCTTCATACATCCATCTTTTGAACAGCCAAAATACATATCCCTTCCATCATTTAATTCAACCATGGTTCTTTCAATTGTCTTTGGTGGAATACATAATATCAACTCAGCTGTCCTTCTTAAAATCTCATCCTTTTGAATATCAGTTAATTTTACATTCGTATTCAATTGTACATATGGCATAATCTCTTCACCTCATTTTCATATTACACCTAACCACCACACAAAAGCATAAAAATAATATGGATGGTAAATGTGTTTTCTTCTAGCTTATTCTCATGCAAACAGTTTTATCTTCAAAAATTAATTTCTCAATAACAATTGACTTACCTTTCTTTACTGCTTTCAATATTTCCAAACCCAAGTCACTTACTTTATCATTTATTTCGTCACATATATACTACAATTATATTCATTGGCCAAATAAGATAAAGGATCCCACTATTACTACAGTTAGAAAAGGTTAAATTTCCTAAAAATAATTCAGTAAACCAAAAAAAGGCATGTATTCATACACACACCTCTAGACATTTATTAAGTGTACGGACTCTTGCTGATTCATCCGGTATCTTTATTAATTAAGAATTATAGTTTTCAAGTCTCTCCATATTAACGACTACCTTATAGATTTTGATAATCACGTGTTATTTTGTTGTTGTTTTATCTTGCCCTCTAATGAAAAGGCACAGTGATGCAATCCAGACAGAGGCCAAAGAAACTATAATCTGAGCTCCAAATGACTGAATGAAATTGCTCAATGGCGTAGAAAAATATGGATCCAATATCGACGAATCATAATCTACCGCTGTTTTCATAAACTCCGAAATTTCAAGAGAATAAATAAATATGATAAAAAGAGTTACTGATATCATGCCACACATGAAAATTACAAATATTTTCAAAAGGACATAGTAGAAAGCTTTTCTATTCTTTATCAAATCTTTCCATATTTCACTTATTATATTCAAGCTGATACCTTTACCTTCAAAAACATAAAAGTTGGCTTTAAAGTCAGCATAAGTAAGTAGAATATACATGATTGCCGTAACAGGTTGGGCAATCCCCAAAAAGATTTTAGAAGCAGACAGCCCTTTCAAAATGAAAAACCATATTGCCACCGCAAGCAGCTTCAAAACCTCAAGTACCATGATAATCCTATATTTATTTTTCAGCATGCTTAAAAAATCTGTCACTGAAATACTTTCCTTATCTTCATAAAGGAAATATGCAACTGCCAATGATATGGCAAAATTCACAGCAACCATAACCGCCAGTATTATGGAGTTAATCTTAAGCCTCGCAACTACAAGGTTTAAGCCTGCTCCCAAAAGTGATGTTACTATCAATAGCTTAATGATTTTCTTTGTATTATGCTTTACGCTTTTTTTCAATTCTTCAATATGGTTTTTCATCTTTATCATACCTTTATTGATAGAATTGCTTCATCCTTGGCATTGACAACTCCTTCTTTGAGAAGCACGATTTTCCTTTGATTGGCATTTGTTACGATAATTGGACATACCATGCAGACTCCATTTTCCTTAAAGAAATCCAAATCAACTATGGAGATGGGATCACCTTTTCTAACCTCCTGACCTTCTTTCACAAGGGTTGTGAAACCCTGTCCGTTGAATTTAACAGTATCAATACCAAAATGGATCAGATATTGGTTACGGTCATTTGCCCTTATTCCAATAGCATGACCTGTTGGAAATATCGCTACTATGGTTCCATCAACAGGAGAAAAAACCTTACCAGAAGTCATTTCGATTGCAAAGCCATCACCAACAGTCTTTTCAGCAAAAATTGGATCAGGGACTTCTTCAATTCTCATCAGTTTTCCATCAAACGGAGCAATGAAATCAGTAGCTTTTGGTTTAAATAAATTCTTAAACATAATCAACCTCATAAACATAAGGCTTGCCCATGCAATATGTAACTTTTATATTAAAGTCCTTATCAATGACTAGAAAATCAGCATCTTTTCCTTCTTCGAGCGAGCCCTTACGGTCATATACATTGATGTATTTAGCTGGGTTTTCAGCTGTAACCTTAACCACCTCATGAATGGATGGGTGGACATTTTCAATCATGTTTCGGATTGACTTTATATAACTGAGTTCAAGATCCCTAACTTCTGCGTAGTTATGCTTATCAATCCTTGTTTCAGTTCCATCATCTTTCCTTATGATCAAATAATCCCCATCAGGGATAAATGTTTCCTTACGAATATAGTGGTACCTCTCTTTGTTGGTCTGTGCAATTCCCCCACAATCAGTAGACATGCATATCTTATCCTTGTTTTTAAGTTTCCAAACGATGGCAAAAGCCTCTTGTTTGACCGTGTTGCCTGTCTGCTTGGCAAATTCGCAGTTTAGATCATCAAAATACATTGCTGATCCTGCAACACCCAACTCTCTATGGTGAAAACCGCTCATTCCTGAAAACATATGTGTGACACCACCTAAACCATACTCTTTCAAATCACGGATACATTCAAAGGTAGCACCACTATGGCCGATATTAATCTGGATACCATTTTCGTGACACTTAATTATCATTTCCTTTGCTCCATCAAGTTCAGGAGCCATGGTCATCAGTTTAATAATGCCAGGGCTAGATTGTGCCTTCAGCAACTGATCCATAATCGCCATATTTGGATTGATGCAGCATTCTTCCCTCTGCATGCCCTTGAACTCTTTATTGATAAATGGCCCTTCCAAATGAACACCAAGAACTGTAGCACCATCATCCTTCTGGTTTTTAACTAACCAGCTGACATTTCTGATACCTTCTATCAGCTCTTCAATTGGTTCAGCCCCACTAGTCGCTAAAAAGCTCGTCACTCCTTCGTAAGGAAGGTTTTTCTTCATTTCCTTAATTGAAGCAATTGACTTGTCACTTCCGAAACTACCTGTTCCCCAACCATGGATATGCTGATCAATGAACCCTGGAATGATAATGCTCCCGGTATAATCAACTACTTCCGCGTTTAAAGGAACATCATCAACTACTCTTCCGCATTTTCCGTTTTCTACCTCCAGATATCCATGTTTGATTATTTGGTTTGGAAAATATATCTGGTCACATTTAACGTACAACATGTTTATTTCCTTTCCAAAAACCAATAGGCTTTATTTTCATTCATCAATTCATCAAGAACAAGTTCAGCTGTCTCAAGATTATTGACTGTTCTGTTAAGTGTTAACGCCTGTAATGCCTTTACGTAATCCTTTTCAATCCAGGCTTCGCAAGTGAGTTCTTCATACGCATACTGGTTTTCCATCAAGCCTTTATAAAATGTTTTAATCTCACCATATGGGATCGGTTTAACTCCATCTTTTCCCAAAGTGCCGGCAAGTTCTACAATTGCCTCCTTTGGAAAATTGGAAATCAATCCATCAGCATTTGGACTCATTACGATAAATTCGTTGTTAAGATCATAAGCAATAGATTCAGCAACTTCAACCATCATCGAGCCAAAGACTGGAGAAGTGAGAACTGTAATACCCTCCAGACTCTTCTTCCCAACTGCCTTGGCACAGATTTCCCAGACTTCCTTTTCTCTTGTCTCTCTTGCTTCATCAGCTCTAGTGTATTCAGGATTACTCTCCCTTACAATCTGATTGGAATAAAGGTAATACTGCAGATAAGTATTTGGAATGTACTCATCAATATATTTCATCATCTTATTTACTCTATGATAAGTATCCAGCCATGATTGTGTTCGCTGTTCAACATTATATGGATTGAATTCATTTTCCTTTAGGAATTCCTTTAATTGATTGAAGTAATCATTTCCATCTGTATCATAGAGTTCCGTAAACCACCCGAAATGGTTTAATCCAAAGTATCTGCATCTTAGTTTTTGAGAATCTACTCCCAATATCTTCGCAAAACTAACCATCATCGAGTAAGGCTGATCGCACATATTGATGATTCTTTTGTCATCCGGAAATAAGCGGTACAGTGCCAAACCGACGATTGCGGCTGGGTTTGTATAATTGAGAATCCATGTATCAGAGCTATGTTTTCTCACACACTCAACCATTTCCTTCATGGCTCCGATGGATCGCATTCCATACGCAAATCCACCTGGACCACAGGTTTCCTGACCGACCAGACCATATTTAAGTGGTATTTTTTCATCTTTAGAACGCATTGTGTTTTGACCAACACGCATCATGCAAAACACAAAATCGGTCATTCCATAGGCTGTATCCATGTCATCTGTAATTATGACCTCAGTTTCTGGACTCAATTGATTAATGAGCAGAACTACATAATCTTTAATCTTGGAAAATCTTTCCTGATCCGGGTCAAAGAATATGACTTTGGAAACCGGAAATCTTTCCTTCATCTCCATTAAGGTCCCAATCAGTGCAGGAGTGCGGCACGAGCCGGCTCCTGCAATAGTTATAGTTGTTGGTTTTCTAGACATATTTATTTACCCAGTTGTTCATCAACAGCATTTCTTACAAACTCTACCAATGGTCCAAACACGATGTGAATCTGCGTGTTAGTTGGGAAGAATACTCCTGAACATCCAGAAGTCTTTAATTTGTCATTATCAATCTTATTCTTTTCTTTGAAATCTATTCTTAATCTGGTTATGCAGTTTTCAACATTAGTAATGTTCTCCTTACCACCAAGTGCATCAATCACAATTGCGGCAATTTCTGAATAACGTTTTTCTCTGATGAGTTCATTATCTTCATTTGGCTCATCTTCTCTACCAGGTGTCTTAACATCAAATTTGACGATCCACCACTTGAATATAAGGTAGTTGATAATGAACATCACGATACCAACAATAATGATGTTATACCATTTAGAGTTCATCTGCATGACACCGAAGATAATGAAGTCAAAAATCGTGCCTCTGATATAACCAACAGATGTCCCCATGAAATAAAGTGCCAGAGTTGAAAGTGAGCCCAATAATGCGTAAACCACATACAAACCTGGAGCTATGAATAGGAACGTGAACTCAAGCGGCTCCGTGACATTACCTAAAATAGCAGTAAGAACAGATGTAAGAATCAATGATTTGGCAATTGCCTTGTTTTCTGGATATGCTGTCTGATACATTGCTAACCCGATACCAGGGAAAACAAACAGTGTTCTCACCATTTGGTTTTGAGCACCGAATCTTGTCAGTTCTGGCATCATCTTCCAGTATTCACTTTCTGGCCCTAAGTTAAACAAGATTTCATTCATGGCATTCAGATAACCGATATATGTCTCACCGTTAATTAAATAAGTTCCTCCGGCCTCGGTATATCTTAACATTGAATTCCAGACATGATGTAAGCCAAATGGAATCATCAGTCTGTTAATGAATCCACTTAAAATTGGTCCAAGAATCTTATGCAGTAATAATCCTGATAGGCTTGTTGTAAATGCTACAAAATACTGCCAGAAGAAAGGCAAAATAAGACCAATGATAATTGTGCAGCCAATTGAAATGATTGGCACTGATTTTCTTCCACCAAAGAATGCTAGTGCAAGCGGCAATTCTAGATTGTAGAATTTGTCTGCTGCCCAAGCAGAAATCAAACCAGCTATGATACCACCCAATACATTGACATTTAAGGTTTGAATCCCCAAAACTGTTGTCTGTCCATGATAACTTGCTTCTGCTGGTGCAACAAGCTGTCCAGCAGCCCCTAACCAAACCTTAATGGTAATAAGCAATACAAGATAGCTTACAACCGACGAAAATACAGCAATGCCTTTTTCCTTTTTTGACATGCCGTAAGCAACACCCATGGCAAATAGCAGTGGGATATTGCTAAAGACTGTGTTAGCTATAGTATTGATGCTTTTAAACACTAGAGATACATTTGGATCCCCAAACACTGGGAACAGCTTAATCCAATATGACTGTGTAAAAGCCCCAGATAGACCTACAAGCATTCCTATAGGCGCCATGATACCAATAGGAAGCAGTAAGGATCTACCAAAACGCTGAATCTGTTCATTATATTTTTTCATTCAGCTTAATCCTCCTCTTTAAAAATAAGCTAACAAAAAAAGCATTTGCCGGGAATGCTTTCAAGTGTTAATTGAGTAACAGTTAATGATTACAGTCATCAAAAATGACCATGGTCATTTTTTCTTTGCTTTTATCAGTGCGCAAAGATAATCAATGACTGCCATCATTCCAAGGCGAGATTCAGTATCATGTGAAGTCGTATCCAAACTGCCTGAATTACAAAAAAGCCGATAATCACTGATGCTGGCAATTGTGTTGTCAGAAAAGCCAGTTATGGAAATCAAAGTGTCTCCATATGCCTTAACAGTTTTGCACGTCTGCACAAGTATCGATGTTTCTCCCGAAAGAGAAATGGCTATCATGACCTCATTGTGATTCATTTTCTTAGCTATGATATCGAGAAGATTATAGTCAGGTATGTTGATGCATTTGATATTAAGCGACAAAAGAATATGGCTGAAGTATGACCCAATTGCCTTTGAGGTTCCCCTGGAAATAATGTAGACACACTCAGCATTGAGTATCTTGTCTGCGACTTTTTCCATAAGCTCCAATCTATTGAGACTTAAGGTCTTTTCTACCATATCAAACAAGGCTGTCTCGATGTTCTTAATCTCAAGCGTTTTGGATTCTTCTGTCATCACGTTATTGTTTTTCAGATAATAGCGAAGGTCATTAAAACCATCAAAACCTATCTTCTGGCAAGCATTAATCGCAACAGTCTTGCTGACACCACAGAGTTTTGCTATTTTTGTTGCTGTTGAGCGTATAACCAGTTCTGTATTGTCCAAGACAAAATGAAGAAATGTTTTTTCAGAGTTTGTAAGACTATCATAGTTTTTCAAATCAAGACCCATAGTTCTTTTCTCCATTGCTACATATTATCCATCGCTCAAAGAATTATGTATCACTAACTTACACAATTATACTAACATATAAAACGGTGAATTACACTACTTCGGCAATTTCAATAAGTTATAAGTTCCCTAATTACTGTTCCCTATTTTTCTTATATA
>CADBLN010000004.1 GCA_902795525.1 uncultured Erysipelotrichaceae bacterium
CAGCTGCCACCAGCCCAGCAATATGTGCCATGTCAACCATCATATAGCAACCCACTTTATCACAAATTTCTCTTACCCTTTTAAAATCAATGATTCTTGAATAGGCACTTGCTCCAACAACAATTAACTTTGGTTGATATTCCATTGCCTTTTTCTCCAAAGCATCATAATCAATCATCTCAGTTTCTTTATCTACGCCATAGCTATCAAACTTAAACAGCTTGCCGGAAAAGCTTAATGGATGCCCATGGGTTAGATGCCCGCCACTGCTTAAATCCATTCCTAAAACTCTATCTCCAGGTTCTAGAATGGTGAAATATACCGCCATGTTAGCTTGAGAACCAGAGTGTGGCTGCACATTAGCATGTTCTGCCTTAAAAAGCTGGCACATCCTTTCTCTGGCAACCTCTTCTGCCTCATCTACATATAAGCATCCACCATAGTATCTTTTACCAGGATAGCCTTCCGCATATTTATTTGTTAAGACTGAACCACAGGCCTCCATAATTTCTTTTGAAACATAGTTTTCAGATGCAATTAGTTCTATGTTATGTGTTTGTCTATTTAACTCTTTTTGAATTATTTCTTGAATGAGCTTATCTTGCATAGTCTTGTACCTCTTTAAAACTTATCGTTCCTTCTCTTAAGCACTTTAACTGTTCTCCACTGCAATCAATGATAGTACTGGCCACATGTGATAAAGACTTCCCCCTCACAACTCCAGCAATTCTATTATCTAACTGCTGTAAAACCTCTTGATGGCTGTTTCCAGCAGCTTGTCCAGATAAATTAGCGCTGGTAACAAACATAGGTCCAACCTTCCTTAATAGTTTTAGCACAAATGGATCATCAGGAATCCTAATGGCAACAGTATCAAAGCCATTCACATATTCCTTTTTTATACTGTCTTTTCTCTTCAAAACTAGTGTCAATGCACCAGGCATGAATCTTTCCACTATCTTTCTTTCCCTGTCGCTTATATATGCAACTTCATCTAATTGCTTGGCATTTGCGACCATTAATGGGAATGGTTTATCAGCATCTCTTCCCTTAGCTTTTTTCATCTTTTCAATAGCTTTTTTGCTGGTATATAAAACACCGATACCAAAAACAGTATCGGTGGGAAAAGCAACAATTTCATCATTCAACAGGAGACTAACAACATCATTGATATCTTTCTTAAATAACAATTTTGTCATAGCAACCTCCTACTATTAACTATTCTAACATACATATAACTAAAAGCTTTGTGAAATTTTATTTTTTTGTTTGTGCCCAAGTCATTATGGTTGGTATTACCGCAATTGCCGCAATCGCATATAAGGCGAAGTTAATCCCCATGCTATCTTCTAATAAACCAACTAACAATGGTGCAGATAAAGCACTTCCCCCCATGTAGATGGACATCGCAACTTGTTGCCCAGATGTCTTTAAGTGGTCAGGTGATTGAGCATATATTAAATCTTTAGAAAGTACAATCAAAATAGGATAGGTAACCGCCTGTAAGACACCTCCAATAAACACCCCAAATATAGTTGTGACTTTACCATACAAAATGTATCTGATGGTATATAAGATTCCAGCTAAACCCAATAGCTTAAATGACCCAATCTTCTTAGCGATTTTATTTGTTCCAAAGAATAATGGCAGCTCTAACATTGCTGCTAGTGCCCAATAATAACCCACTTCCTTCTCTGTTCCATTTAATGCCCATATTTTATCAACAACCGCATAACTTTGTGTTGTATCCACAATGAAGAACAATAACAAGATCATAACTGTTATCACATATTCCTTATTGCTAAATAAACTCCTAACTTCATTTAAATCAACCTTGGTTTTATTAAGACCCTTGTTAACATCTTTGATTCCCAAAGCAGCTAAAACCAAAATGATTATCGACAGCGCAAACCACAAGCCTAATTTAGGATATCCTGTTTTTTCAACCAGGTAAGCGGTAACAGGTGAACCTACTGCCCAACCGATTGATCCAAATGATCTAATGAATCCAAAGTGTTCTTTGTGATACTCACTTGTTTCAATGGTAATTGAATCTAATAAACCATTCACTATCCTCATGCAACTACCGACGCCCATCACCAAGAAGATATGGACCCAGAAATTCTTTTCAATAGTTATGTATAAGAAATAAGTAAACAAGACATATATGAACAGTGTTAAATACCAAAAGATTTTAATTCTTTTGTATTTATCGCAAAGATATCCAAGCAAAGATTGAAGCAGCATCCCAAAGATTGCTTCTACCACAAAGAAAAGACTTCTCTCAGTTGCGCTATAACCTAGTGAAATCAAATAAGTTATAATCAAGCAATATGAGATTGCCTGGGCAAAGAATATTACAAAATATGAAGAATAAAACAATCCCTTTTTCATCTTAGTCTTTCCTTTTCTCCACTCTATTCTAACTTAATATAGACCAAATATGTTATACTATGTTAGCAAATAGGAGAAATAATTATGGAAGAAGTAATTCGCATAGAGGGTGGTCATCCACTAAATGGAACCATTAAAATTTCAGGCGCTAAAAACGCCACCGTTGCTTTAATACCTGCCTCAGTGCTAGGAACTCAACCAATCACATTATCAGGTATCCCAAATATTTCTGATGTCGCTTCCTTAAAACAATGCCTGGAATATTTAGAAGTTAACGTCAGTAGTGAAAATAATGATGAAATCTTTATTGATCCTTCTCACATGATTAATAAACCTCTTAACATAGATGCCGTTAGTAAGCTAAGAGCTTCCTATTACTTCATGGGGGCCTTGCTTGGGAAATACAAACATGTGGAAATCAAAATGCCTGGTGGCTGTAATTTAGGACCTCGTCCAATTGATTTACACCTTAAAGGCTTTGAAGCACTTGGAGCTAGAATTGAATATGTAAATGATTCTTACATCATTACAGCAGATAGATTAAGAGGAAATAGAATTTACTTAGATATCTCCAGCGTTGGAGCAACCATCAACATAATTATGGCTGCAGTATACACTGAAGGTAGAACCATTATAGAAAACGCCGCAAGAGAACCAGAAATAATTGACATCATCACCCTTTTAAACAAGATGGGTGCTAACATCAAAGGTGCGGGTACAAATGTCATTACCATTGACGGTGTTACCCAATTAGGTGGCTGTTTCCATGAAATCATTCCAGATAGAAGCGAGGCTGGAACTTTCATGATCATTGCGGCAGCTATGGCAGGACACGTTACTCTTGAAAACGTCATTCCTTATCACTTAGATGCTTTAATGAGTAAGTTAAAAGAATCAGGTGTGCACATTGATGCTAAGATTGATTTTGTTGATATCTACAGTTCTAACAATCTTAAAGCTGTAGATTTAAAAACGGCACCTTATCCTGGTTTTGCCACTGACTTACAAGCACCTTTAACGGCTTTATTAACACAAGCTGAAGGAAAATCACATATAACTGAAACAATTTATCCTGAAAGATTCAAACATTGTGAGCAGCTAAATAAGATGAAAGCTAATACTTCAATTAAAATCCCAACCGCAACAATCATCGGTAAAACGCCACTGGTTGGATGTGATGTTACCGCTACCGACCTAAGATGCGGGGCTGGATTAGTAGTGGCTGGTTTATTAGCTGAAGGAGTAACCACAATTCATGATATCTATCATATTGATAGAGGCTATGAAAACCTTGATGGTAAATTAAAAGAAGTAGGCGCAAAAATATGGAGAGAAACAATTTAAAAGATAAAATCCAAGATGTGCTAATTTATGAAGGAACGGATTATAATGATGTACCCATTAGAATTTATGATAGTGGGCAAGCTTACCAATCCGCTTCTTTTTTATCTGAAGAAGACAAGTACGAGCTAGTCTTTGAATACATGAAACAATTCAACAGAGCCATTGAATTAAAACCCGACGCCTCTAGTATTCTTCTTTTGGGAGGGGCTGGTTATGCTTATCCTAAATATGTTTTATCTCACTATCCAAGAATCAAAATTGATGTTGTAGAGATAGATCCAATGGCTATTGAAACAGCCAGACAATTCTTCTTTTTAGATGATTGTTTTAACGAGTTTGGACAAGATAATTTTACTAATATTGTTGATGATGCTAAAAACTACTTGGAAAACAATACTAAACAATACGACATTATCATCAATGATGCTTTTGTAGAATTGGAACCAGTTTTTGACCTTCTAACCATTCAAGCAATCACTACAGCCAAACAATCTCTAAACAAAGATGGTATTTATGTATTTAACTTACCAGGATATAAAAAACTTGAAACTACAGAATACATCAAAGATGTCACCAAGACTCTAGAACAAGTCTTCAAATACGTGTTAATCTTTAGAGCTTTCAACTATAAATACCTAAGAAGTGGTAACTATATAGTTCTAGCAAGTGATAAATATGATCAAATGCACGATATGTTGGAGCTAGATAATAGCCAAGGGACAATCATAACAAAAGACAGCATCCAAGAAACC
This sequence comes from uncultured Erysipelotrichaceae bacterium, assembly GCA_902795525.1. GTDB lineage: Bacteria > Bacillota_I > Bacilli_A > Erysipelotrichales > Erysipelotrichaceae > RUG521. The sequence goes on from CADBLN010000004.1 coordinate 4,491, forward strand.
AAAAAGAAATTTTATGAATTTGTTAATTATTGATAGAAAAACTTGAATTCCCTTTATTATTATGTTAGATTATATGAGCACTTACTTTGGATTCGCAGGTAATCCAAGGCGGAAGGAGAAAAATTATGAAGAAAGATATTCATCCAGAATTGTTTGAAACAAAGGTTGTTTGTACATCATGTGGAAATGAATTCACCACACATTCAACTAAGAAAGAAATCAGAGTAGACACTTGCTCAAACTGTCATCCATTCTATACTGGTAGACAACGTTTCCAAGCTGCTGCTGGCCGTATCGAACAATTCAATAAGAAATATGGTCTAAAATCAGAACAAGAATAACATTAAGGTAACGATTAATTCGTTACCTTTAATTTTTTAAAGTATAAGTATTTTGGAAGTAATAAAGCAATTGAATAGACTATGGCGTATATCCCAAAAAAAGCAAATAGTATGATTGAAATACCAAATTGAGTATATACATAATCAGCTATACTAGTACCAATGACAAATACAAGTAACAAACCATACTTAAGCCACAAACAAAGTGCTTTTTCTTTTGGACCAATTTCCATTTCTTGTTTGTAGTAATATGTGCTTTCATAGTTTCTATAAGCTTTTTCCAATGCTGAAGCACAATCAAGAAAATCTCTATTGAGCATTGTTATCCCTTGCCTTCCTTTCAATCTTTTTAGAATAATATAGTTTTTTTATGAATTCAAAAAACAGTATGATTATTAAAACAAGACCAACTGTTAATAATAGACCCTTAATGACACCTATTTTCACATACGTCCTATCAAATATGAATGCACTAATTGTATAAAGAATTATGAGCTGACAATATCTATCATAAAAGTAAATAAACTCTTCCACTAAACCAATTTCGTTAATAACACTATTGAAAGAATAACTCTTTTCTTTATTCTTAATAGCCTTACTCATTGCATAAATACAGTCATTGTATTGTGTATTAAACATTTATAGGTTACTCCTCCATTGAACTCTATCTAATTTTATTGAAACAAACTTTTTTTAAAAGGGAATATACTATTTTTTCACACGTGTTAAAATAATTTTGACACTAGTGGGGTATTTAAATGACAAGTTATCAAATTAGGCTATTTCTCACAACAGCAAAACATAAATCTTTTTCAAAAGCTGCTGATGAATTAGGTATTGTGAAACAATCCTTAATCTATCAACTATCACAGTTAGAGAAAGAACTCGGTTGTGTTTTCTTTACTAGAACTACTCAAGGGATTCATCTTACAGAAGATGGAAACAAGTTTTTAAAATTTGCGAAAAGGATCTCCAAGTCTTATGAAAGCTTTAAAGAATCCATCAAAAAAGATGATAATGTGCTAAAGATTGCTGTTCTTCAGCAAAGTAAAACACTCTTTCTAAAAGAACTAATTAATGAATGCAAAGATGAATATAACATAACATTTGAGTTTATTCCTTGCAGCAATTCAGAATTGCTTCAAAAACTAGAAAGTGGGCAGATCGATTGTTTCTTAGGTCATAATAGAAACCACTCAAAGCTAATAAGTTTTGAAAAATTATGTTATTCGAAGCCAGTTCTTTTAATGGGGTCTAAGCATCATTTAATCCATAAAGAAAATATAAAACTAAAAGAATTGCACAACGAAAAAATATACATTGGTAACTTGTATCTACATATGTATAAAAAAGACATTGAATCATTAAAAACAAATCAACTTATTTTTAGAGAAGAAGTAGATAGCGATATCAGTGCAGCTTCTTTAGATGTTTACAGTAATAATGCTTTAGCCATAGTGCCAGAGCTATATGCTTCCACATTTTCAAATGCAGTGATAAAGGAAATAGACATGAAAGAATCAGAATTTGGAATCTTCTACATACATAACTCTGAACAAATCCAATATTTCATAAACAAAGCAAAAGAAATATACAAAAGCAAGTAACAAAGAAAATATAAACTAGCGTGGATTTGCACCTCCACGCTAGTTCACATTACTAATTCAAATTTACACAATTCCAACAAAATATGAAAAACAAATGAATAATATCCTTTTGACTTGAATATTCTTTACAAGATAGAAACCTTCAATATCATTTTTTCCTGTATTTATATCCACAATATAATAGTTCCACGATTCTTTACTGATGTTAATACTTTCACTTGGGGTCGTGTAAGCTTCCACAGGGTGACCCATTTGTGCTAGGAACAATCTTGCTGATCCACTCACAGTAAATGTGGAATATATACAGAATAAAATTAA
>CADBLN010000005.1 GCA_902795525.1 uncultured Erysipelotrichaceae bacterium
GCAGCACTTTCATTTAAGTCCTTTATTTGATCTTTTAAATTGTAAAAATCAGCCGATAAAACTGATGGAGAAATTATTGTCATTTTTCCCACTCCTTTACTTGATTGCATTGAGTTGATATCTCGACATAATGTTGATATCTAATTGATGAGATTCTTTTTTCCTCAACCCCTTTTTTGATTGCACAATTTGGCTCATTGATATGTGCACAATCATTAAAACGACATTTCTCAACATTCTGAAAGTCAGGTATTTTACTCGCTAAAATCTTTGCATCAATCCTTGACAAATCTAATGATGAGAATCCTGGTGTGTCAGCAATCCAACCACCGGCAACAGGATATAGTTGCGTATGCCGTGTGGTATGTTTTCCTCTTCCCATAGCTTGGGATATTTCTTGGGTAGCTGCCGCAAAGTCTTTGTCTAATTTATTGAGAATGGTGCTTTTACCAACACCAGATTGTCCAGTTAAAACTGTTATTCTATTTTTTAATTGGTTCTTTATGTCGTCGATAGTTAAATCATGACCGCTAAGAATCACAGTATAGCCAGCTTTTCGATAATCTTCAATAAAGTTATATACCTTATCATTCTCATCCACCAAATCCATCTTGGTGATGACAATAATTGGTTCTATATCTGCATAACAAATTAGAAATACCAACTTATCAACTAATAAACTTGAAAAATCTGGTTCAACTGCGCTCATGACAATCATAGCTTGATCTATATTGGCTATTGCTGGTCTAATTAGGAAGTTTTTACGAGGCATAATCCTTTGGATACCATATTGTCCTTCTAATTCGTCATATTCAACTAAATCACCAACAACAGGTTTTAACCCTAAACGCAGTTTGCCCATTGCCACAGTATTTATCTGTTTGTTGTCTGCGGTTAAAACCGTATATTGATTAGATACTATCTTTATAATTTGTCCTTGCATACTAGTAATAATAAATAATTATCTTTTTATCAGTTGTTTGACTATATTGTTGGCCACCTTCTGGGTCTGTCTTAACCACTGTTCCAGGGGTGTATTTGTATTCCTTAAAATTCCCTTCTTCATCCAAGACAATATTCTCTTCACTTGGTAATTGTTTCAGTTCGACTGTAGCACCTAAATTTTGCAAATTCTGTTGTGCAGCAGAAATTTCATAACCTACTAAGTTTGGAATTTGGAAAGTTGAAATTTTACTAATTTCCAAACTGATTTGCCTAGCCTCATATGGGTCTATCTTAGTTCCACCTTCTAAACTCTGCCTTAAAATTGTCCCTGCTTCTTTGCCTGGATCGACTGTTTCAGTTATATCTACAACAAATCCAGCTGCTTCCAAAACAGGTTTCACAGAATTGATGTTTTGACCGACATAGTTTTCTACCTTAAAATACTTACCACTTGAAACATATAAAACAACCGTAGCTCCCGGTTCCACACTTTGATTGGCGGCAGGTTGTGTTCTTAAGACAATGTCCTTATCCACATCATCTGTAGCCTCCCTTTCAATGGAGGTAACTTTTAAGCCATGTGACTCTAGAATCGTGGTTGCATCAGTAATTGTTTTGCCAGCAACACTAGGTACTATAATGTGTTGCTCTTCAGGACCAACCTTTCCATTCAATAATAATAGTATGTATAACAATGCACCAGCTAGTGCCACAGCAGCTAATCCAGCCAAAACTCCTCCAGCCGTAATGCCACTGCTTCTCGTTGAAGTCTTTTTTACCTTTATAGCTTTTGCTGGTTTTGGAGTGGCTTTTTCAACAGCGGCTTTTTCTTGTTGAGCTTTTACACTGTCTAGAACTATCTTTTGCTCATGAATTCTTGAAAAATCTAAACAAGTAACCAAATCATTATACATTTCATCAGCACTGTTATAACGGTCTTTCTTTTCTTTGGCTGTTGCCCTAATTACGATGTTTTCAACCGATTGTGGTAAATCAGGGTTGAAAGCTCTAACACTAGGAATAGCTTCATGCATATGTTTTATTGCGATTTGAACAGCTGTTTCGCCATGGAATGGTACATCACCTGTCAGCATTTCATAGAAAACCACTCCTAAAGAATAAATGTCACTTTGAATTGTGGCTTGTTGGCCTTTAGCCAATTCTGGTGCTAAATAATGAACTGATCCCATCACTGTATCAGTTTGTGTCAATTGTTGAGCATCTCCTGTAAAAGCAATGCCAAAGTCTGAAAGCTTAACTGAACCATCATCCTTCACTAATACATTTTGAGATTTTATATCCCTGTGAATGATATTGTTCTTATGAGCGTGAGCCGTTGCAGAAACTAATTGCTTCATGATATTAATAGCTTCATCAGGATACAACGCCCCTCTTGCTTTTATTAGCTGTTTCAAAGTTTTGCCAGGAACATATTCCATGACAATGTAGTTTTTGTTATTTTCCTCACCAACATCATAAACTTCTACAATATTTGGATGAGATAAGCTCGTAATGGCACTTGCTTCTTTTTGAAATCTGCGTAAGTTAACAGGATCATTGTTTAACTCACCACGTAAAACCTTGATAGCAACTTGACGTTTTAGAATAGAATCCACAGCTAGATAAACATCTGCCATGCCTCCTTCTCCTACTCTCTTAGAAATAATATAACGATTACCAATTGTCTCTGCCATATTATTCACCATCCACTATCACTGCTGTAATGTTATCAAAACCACCAGCTGAATTTGCTTTATTTATTAGTTGTTTACACTTTTCGTCATTGCTTTTGGCACTGGTTAAAATCTTTATGATTTCGTTAGGTGCTACATAATTATGTAAACCATCTGAGCATAATAATAATGCTTTATATTTATCTGTTAATTGGTAGATATCTCCTTCTACTTTAGGCCAAATGCCTACTGCTCTTGTAATAATATGTTTCCCAACTTCCCTAGCCTGCTCTGGAGACATGCCCTCTTTTACTACCAAATCATTAGCAAGGCTGTGGTCTTCAGTAATCTTAATTAGCATGTCAGCTTTTGTTAAATAGTAAGCTCTTGAATCGCCAACATTTAAAATCCAAACGTCATCTTCGGTAATAATTGCAGCAACTATTGTCGTGCCCATTCCTTTTAGATTAACACTATTATTTGCTTCTTCGAAAACAATTTTGTTAACCTTTTTCAATGATTGCTTAAACCATTTTTCAGGATTGTGATCATAGAGATTCTTGAAATATGTCATTAATAAGTTGCAAGCTAACTTGCTGGCCACATCACCTGCTTGGTGTCCACCAATGCCATCTGCGACCACGACTAAAGTAGCATCGTTTTCTTCCACGATTGCAAAGGCATCTTGATTCTGATTTCTAGCTTTGCCGATATCAGTTAATCCATATGCACCCATATCAGTGACTCCTTTCATATTTGCTACGCAACTGCCCACAAGCTGCATCAATATCATCCCCATGTTTTTGTCTTAAAGTGCAACGAACATGGTTACTCATCAATTTATCATAAAAAGTCATAGCTGTTTTGTAATCAGTTGAACTATAACCGTTTTCATCAACTGTATTGTAAGGAATTAAATTAACATAAACATCAAAGTCCTTGGTTAATTCAATTAGTTGTCTTAAACAATCATCAGTATCATTGATATCTTTTAATAAGATATACTCAAACGATAAACGTCTATTGTTTTGACTGGCATAATACTTTAATGCATCCATCAGTTTTTCAAGTGGATAAGCTTTATTAACAGGCATAATTTTACTTCTTAACTCATTGTTAGGAGCATGTAAGCTAATTGCTAGATTATATTGGACATGCTCATCCGCAAAACGCCTAATTCCATCCACAAGGCCACATGTTGAAATTGTGATATGGCGGGCACCAATTCCTAAACCTAAATCATGGTTCACAATACCACAAAAGTTTAACACATTATCATAATTATCGAAAGGCTCGCCAATACCCATCACCACAATATGTGATACTCTTATCCCTTCTGCCTCAACATCCTTTTGTACATCCAAAACTTGCAAAACCATCTCCCCACTAGTGAGGTCTCTTTTCTTTTTCATCAAACCTGAAGCACAAAAACTACAAGCCATATTGCAACCAACTTGGGAAGTAACACAAATGCTATTACCATAGTCATAATGCATTAATACAGATTCTATTAAAGATCCATCTTTTAATTCAAACAAGTATTTTCTAGTTCCATCTTGAGACACTTGCTTTTGAATAATTTTCAATTGTTCACAACTATAATTTTCTTCAAGCCAGTTTCTTAAATCTTTACTAAGGTTGCTCATCTCCTCAAAAGAACTTACTTTCTGACGATACAACCATTGAAATACTTGTGTTGCGTTGTATTTTTTAAAACCATTGTCTAACAAGACTTGAGTCAATTGTTCTAAGTTTAAATCGTAAATTGAAATCATCTTTTTCTCCGCTAGTTATTCTACCACACTTTTATACATGTTAGCGATATAAAAGCCATCAGAATCATTTTCATATGGAAAAATGGTCCTTTGATATACAAGTTCAAAATCATTATGATGCAGCAAGAACGACTCTATTTGTTTTTCATTTTCCTTCTTGTTTAAGGTACATGTTGAGTAAGTGAGATGCCCACCATTTTTGACCATTAATGCAGCTGCATCTAGAAGTTGTGATTGTAATTGGACAATTTCATCAATGTCTTCAGGTTTTAAATTAATCTTAATCTCTGGTTTATGCTTTAGTGTTCCTAAACCGCTACAAGGAGCATCTAAAAGCACCTTATCAAAGTAATAAAGCGGAAGTGTAACTGGTAGTTTCCTGCTGTCAGCACACATAGCATTAACACAAGTAGTCCCATATTTTTCGCATGCTTCCTTAATTAAATCAACACGTTGTTGGTATACATCAAATGCATATATTTCAGCCTGGTTTTCAACTGCCATTGCCATTTGAACTGTTTTTGTTCCAGGAGCAGCACACATATCCAGAATCCTTTCATTCTTTCTAGGATCAACTATTTGGACAACTTGTTGGCTGCTTTCTGATTGAATAATCACCAAATTCTTCCTGAAATAGTCTGTATTTAAAACATTACCATCATAATACAAACATCCAGGGATATCTCCTTGAGAAAAACGAGGGTCCTGTAATAGTTCTTTTTCACTTGTTAATAAGGTGTTTGCCCTTAAAGCTACTTTACCGTCGTTTAAGCAATCCCAAGCAATATCACTCATAGCTTTTTTACCATAGTGAGCTAACCATAGCCTTATTAACCAATCAGGTTGGCTGGTTTCAACACCCATTTTGGTTACTTCATCTGTTTCATTAACCCTTTGTGGCCCATTTTCTGCCACTTTTCTTAAGACGGCATTAACCAATGATACATAATTTCCACCACTTATACCTTTGGCGATTTCAACCGCTTCATTTACAACGGCATAAGAAGGTAATTTATCCAATAGATATAATTGATATGTACTCATATCAAGCAATATCGACAACTCCTCCGTTGGAGCTTTTTTAACATACAAAGACCATTGATATCTAACATAGCGATAGTTTCTCAATGTCCCATATACTAATTGCGTTGCTAAGGATTTATCAACTTCACTTAAGTCTTCTCCTAAGCTACGCAAAGATAAATTTGCATATTTTTGATTAAGTAAAGTGTCACATAAACACCTGTATGCTATTTCTCTTACATTCATTTTTTAGTCCAATACATAAGGGTCTACATCTATTTGTATTTTAAGTTGGTTTTTATTGAAAGCCTGTTGTTGAAACCATTGCCAGACTAACTCAATCAACTCTTCCCTGTTTTTTCCCTTCATAACTATTCTTTGACGATACTCATTTATAATTCTTGGCAATTGAGAAGGTCCCAATGTCCTTATTTCTTCATGATTCCTAAAATACTGTGCCGCTTTCCAAGCTGCTTCAGAAACTCTTTCTTCATTCTTTCCACTAAAACCAATAGCAACCATATAGCAGTAAGGAGGATAAGTACCAATATGGCGATAACTCATTTCTTCATTAAAAAAGGAAATATAGTCTTGTTTAACCGCATGACGGATACCATAGTGGTTACAATCGTAAGCCTGTACATAGACTTCACCCGCTTCGTGTCCTCTTCCGCTTCTGCCACTAGCTTGTACAATTAAGTCAAAAGTAATTTCAACACTTCTATAGTCAGTTCTTCCCAACAAAGCGTCGGCATTAAAAATTCCTACTAAAGTAACATCAGGATAATCCAACCCTTTGGCAATCATTTGAGTTCCTAACAGAATATCAGCGTCATGCCTTTCAAAAGATTCTAAAATTGCTTGATGTCCGCCTTTTCTCTTAGTTGTATCAGCATCCATTCTCAAGATACTCGCTTGTGGAAATGCTTCTTGAATCGTTTCATATAACTTTTGTGTGCCCAAACCATAGTGATTCCAGTTTTGTGAACCACATTTTGGACAAACGATATCAGCACTGCTTTCATGTCCACAAGTATGACACATCAGTTTGTTGCTATCTTTGTGATAGCTCATTGCAATATCACAATTAGGACATTGGATAACTTCGCCACAACTACGACACTTCATAATTGTTGTATAACCTCGGCGATTCAAAAGAAGAATGCATTGTTGGTGTTTATCTAATCTTTCTTGGATTGCTTGTTTTAATTGAGAAGACAGAATGGTATTGCCCTTTCTTATCTCCTTTTGCATATCAATTAAATGGCTAACTGGTAGATTTTGGTGGATCCTATTTTTTAATTCAATTAATTTATAAACTCCTTTTACAGCTCTTGCGTAACTTTCTAGAGTTGGAGTCGCACTGCCTAGAATAACCTTGCATTTGTGATGTTTAGCCCTTTCAATTGCGATGTCTCTACAATGATATTTAGGTGTTGAATCCTGTTTATAAGAATGATCATGCTCTTCATCTAGAACAATAAGACCCAAATTATCAAACGGCATAAAGATGGCACTTCTAGTACCAACTACAATCTTAACATCTTTGTTTTTAACTAACTGATACTGTTCATATCGTTCCTGATCATTCAGTTTCGAATGATAGATTGCGATGTTATGACCAAACCTATTGGTCATCCTGGTAACCATTTGAGGGGTTAAGGAGATTTCAGGAACCAAAATTAACACCTGTTTATTCTGCTTACACATTCTAGAAGCCAACTGCATGTAAATCTCAGTTTTACCACTTCCTGTTAAACCATGTAATAAAATTACATCGTTATCTGATTCCTCAACCTCTTTTATAGCATCTCTTTGTTCTTGAGTTAAAGGATACGCTGCTTCTTTTATATCCAAATCTGAAAAAGCTGCACTCCTTTCTTGAGACACTACTAAAACTGCCCCCTTTTTCAACAATGCACCTAAAACACCAGGAAACATCTTATTGAAATTACTTCTTAGAATCATGCCTTGCTTTAAAACAACTAATGCTTGTTGTTGCTTTTTTGAAGTAAATTTGCTTTCATCTAGTAATTTAACATGGTATTCAAGCACAGCTGCCTTGCTCGCACTTTTTGGTTTGATTTTGTTTGGCAACATCGCTTGAAAACAGCTTATGGTTGGTGAAATTGTTTGATGAGCCATCCACAAACCCAAATCATACAATTCCGCATTTAAAATAGGCTCATCATCTAAAACTTCTTGTATCTCTTTTAATTCATAGCCTAAATCCTTTTCGTATTCGTCTAAGGACTTGCACATTTGAATAGTTTCATGCACAAAAGCAACTATTGTTTGATAGCCTAGTGGAACTTGTACCCGCATGCCTCTTCTCACATTAAGTGAATCAGCGCAATAGTAGGTAAAGGTCTTATTTAAACTCATTGTTGGATGCTCCAACCAAACATTAACTAGTTGCACAATATCACCATTTCTATTTTAACATAGAGGCCAAAAAATAAGGCATTGAAATCAATGCCTACATGTGTCTTTTAATAATTACGGAAATTAATTCAGCAGCCAAATCAGCGTCGTCGTTACACACTACATATTTGTATTCGGAAACTAAATTCATTTCCCTTTGTGCTTTCGCAAGCCTTTGCTGAACAATCTCTTCCGCTTCAGTCCTTCTACCTCTAATTCGTTTTTCTAATTCTTCCATTGATGGTGGAGTAATGAAGATGGTTAAGGCTTCAGGACATTTCGCCTTTACGGACATGGCCCCTTCAACCTCAATCTCTAAAAGAACATTCTTTCCTTGCTCTCTTAACTCTTCAACTTTGTCTTTTGGGGTTCCATAATAATTGCCCACAAATTCAGTCCACTCCAACAGTTCATTATTGCTAATAGCTTCTTCAAAACGCTCCCTACTTACAAAATAATAATCAACCGCATCATGTTCGCCAGGTCTCATGCTGCGCGAAGTCATTGAAATAGAATAAGCGAGGTTTAGTTCTGGGTCTTTGACAAACTTATCTCTCACCGTGCCTTTTCCAACACCTGATGGACCAGAAATAACAATCAATAAACCTTTTTTCACAACTCACACCTCCCTTTTATATCATTTAACTCGTTTTATATTGTTATGTCAATAAATAGTGTAAAATGTTGTTGAGGATGATTTATGGCTTTTGACGGAATGTTTTTAAGGCAAGTTGTGAAACAATTACAACCTGTTGTAGGCTCAAGAATTAACCGTATTTATCAAATATCAGATACGGAGGTTTTGTTCATACTCAAAAGACACCAAAAGTACCAATTAATGATTTCGTGCCATTCAAGTTATAATCGTATTCATTTAACTGATTACCAATATCCAACTAGAAGTACCCCTTCAAATTACATAATGATATTAAGAAAATATCTTGAAGGTGGATCTGTTAAAAGCATCCAACAAGCTGGGCTTGACCGTTACCTAACCATTACCATCAGTAATCGTAATGAAATAGGTGACAGAATTAACCTGGAGCTCTATGTAGAATTAATGGGCAAATATGCAAACCTCATCTTAATTAAGGATGGCAAAATTCTAGATGCCCTAAAACATATACCTCCATTTGAAAACACTCGAAGAATTATTCATCCTGGCATAACTTTTAAGCCAACTGAATCTCAAGATGATAAGATTGATCCTTATTCAATAGAAGAAATTAAAAGCAACGAAAACCTTTTTGAAAAACTTGTTGGTTTCTCACCGCTTCTATCAAACGAGTTTCATTTTCGCATGAATAGGGGCCAAAGTTATAAGGAAATACTTGATTTTATTGATAATTCTTCAAAAATATACATCTCTAAGATTAATGATCAGGAACTCTTCCATTGTCTGCCGTTAACCCACTTAAAGACTGAACCTGTAGAAATGGAGATTTGTTCTGGTTTAGATTTTATCTATTTCAGCAAAGAAGAACGTGAAAGAATTCGCCAACAGACTGGGGATCTTTTCAAATTCACAAGGAAAGAAATCAAGAAACAGGAAAACAAAATAATCAAATTAGAAGAAGCCTTGGAAGAAGCGCTAAACTGTGATATTTGGAGAAGATATGGTGATGCTTTATATGCAAATAGCGGTACTGAAACAAAAGGTTTAACCTCAATAACTTTAAAAGATTGGAATGACGATTCCTTAACCATTCCACTAGACCCAAAGCTAGATCTAAAGGGAAATGCCAAAAAATGTTTTCAAAAGTATCGTAAAGGTAGTAGTGGACAAAAATATATCAGCGAGCAATTGCAACAAGCTCAAGCTAATCTCGAGTATTTTCAATTATTGCAACAGCAACTAGAACAAGCTGACTTTAATAGTGCAGCAGAAATACGCCAAGAGCTAGAAGACAATGGTTTTTTAAGAAACAAGAAAAGCTTGAAGAAAAAAAAGAAAAATGAAGAACCACATTACACCAAAATTAGTTTTAATGATAAGCTTATCTATGTGGGCAAAAACAACATACAAAACGACTTCATTACTTTTAAAAAGTCTAGCCGCATTGACACTTGGTTCCATGTCAAAGATTTAACTGGAGCCCATGTGGTTATTACTACTCAAACCCCAAATGAAGAAGAAATTAGACTATGTGCTCAATTAGCTGCATACTTCTCCAAAGCTAGACAGTCTTCATCTATACCGGTTAACTACAGCTTGGTTAAAAACCTAAAAAAAATACCTGGCAATAAGCTAGGTATGGTCTCGATGAAGGAATATAATACAATCTACATTGATGTAGATGAAGACTATATAACAAAAATATTGGGCAACAATTAAAACTCCTTATCAATATCACGATGAACTATCACTAAGTGATAGTTTGTTTCTTTTAGTGCTTCTTCAATATTCTTCACAAAAGCTACGCTTCGATGATGCCCAGATGTACATCCAATAGCAATAACCAATTCATTTTTTCCCTCATCCACATAATAAGGTAGAAAAGTTTTTACAAAGTCCAATATCTTTACGGACATTTCCTGAGCTTGTGGATGGTTAAAGACATATTCATATACACAATCTTCTAAACCTGTATGGTTTCTTAAATCCTCACAATAGAAAGGATTTGGCATACATCTAACATCAAATACTAAGTCCGCTTCATTTGGTATGCCGTTTCGGTAACCAAATGAAATTAGCTTGATAGTCAGACCAGCAAAACTACCTGTACTAAAAGTATCAATAATAGTTTGTTTTAACTGTTGTGCTTTTAAATTAGTCGAATCAATAACAATATCTGCTTTATCCATTATTGGTTGACACAACTCGGCCTCTTTCTCAATGGCGCCTTCTAATGTTGGTGTTTTATCAGAAATAAGCGGATGTTTTCTCCTAGTTTGTTTGAAACGATTTAAAACCACATCTGATTCAGTATAAATAAACAATAAGCTGTATTCAATTGAGGCCTTTTCTAATTGATCTAGTTCTGACAAAAAAGTATTAAACATCTCTTGAGACCTGCTATCAATAACCACGGCCATGTTTTTTGTGGTCGGATTATCCGTTTGTAAGCGACACACCGGTAACAAAAGCTGAGGTGGTAAGTTATCAATGCAATAATACCCCATATCCTCTAAGGTGTTGCACACCAAAGATTTACCACTACCTGCATAACCGGAAATAATTAATAAACTCATTTGTATCACTCCTTACTACTTCTTTTTTAATTTCAACATGGCCTCTGTTTTGGCAATACGGTCTTCAATGTTCATAAGCTTTTTGAATTCGTCTAATTCGTCAACAGATTCAAAAGCTCTCTTTGGTATAACAAAGAAGCTTTTTTTAGTATCAACATAGTAAGAGTCCTTTTTTTCCACAACCAACATTTCGTTTGTTAGTTTAACAGAACCTTTTTCTTTATCTTGCTTCCAACTGAAAGTCTTAGAATCAATGGTGATGGTTGTCTCAGGATGCTCCATAGGTTTCTTTTTTAATTCCCTCTTGATTTCCCTTCGATTGAAGAATTCTAAAGTTTTAGGAACTGCCAAGGAAAACAACAAGCTCATAATAGCAACTGTAGACATTGACACTGCTGTAGATAAATAAGAAGCCTTAGTTGCTTCATCACCACTACCACCCATTCTAAATAATTGAAAAGCTCCATACAATGCTACCAAAGCAGACATCAAATAATAGAGGTTTTTAGTCCTTTTAACGTCTTCTTTGAAAGCATCGCTGTTAACCCTTTTGAAAAATATATACTCACTAACTTCTAAATCATTATTCTTATACTTTATTTCCATATTACTTATCATATCTAGCCACAACACTCATACAAGTATCACGGTATTCCTTTCTTATTTCTTCTGGGCCAAGAATTTCTATAGCATCGCCAAACTTAAACACCCAACTATAGAATGTTAAAGTGTTCTTAACTCTAACGTCTGTAACGAAATGGTCTTCACTATCAACTAATACAATCTTGTTTTCTCCAAACTGATCATTTATTTCGCTTGCTAGTTTTGTGGCACATCTTAGCCTAACTCTAACATCATCTCCAGCATACATTTCAAATGTTTTTTCCATATATTCTTGAAGGTCAAAATGTTTGCGGACATGTTCGGTTTGGATAGTTTCAACATTTTCCATTCGATCTAGCCGATAATGAGCAAAAGCTTCATATCTTTCATCATAACCGATTAGATAATATCTTTCTTGATTCCATACCAATGCGTATGGCACCAACATATATTGGCTTTTCTTGCGCAGTTTTTTCTCATTTTTAATGTTATAACTAAAATAAGAAAAAGTGATGGCTTGTTTAGTAAATATCGCCTTTTGTAAGGCATCAATATTATACAGAATATGTTCATTCTTTGTTTTGTTGTGGCGATATCCCGATGTTTCAGAAAACATTTTCCTTTCAAACTTATTCGTTAAAGACAATAATTTTTCAATCATCTCATTGGTCTTCTTTGTGGTTAAAAAATTCCCTGCATTAACTGCGTCAATTAAGACCCTTAATTCTGATGATTCAAAAATTGGAGAATCATAATAATAACCATTTAATTCCCCTTCCCTCATCATTTCAATGGCATAACCACACTCGTTCAATACCTTAATGTCATCATAAATTGTTTTTCTTTCAACAACCTCATTCTGTTCATCAAGTTTAGTGATTAATTGTTCACTATTAAGTGGATGGTTATAATCAGTTTCTTCCTGCAATACTTTCAATAATTTAATTATTCTTGCCTTGCTCATTTTTTCCTCTTTTTTTCTATTATATCACTGTCCAATTAAATGTACACTAGGTAACATAAAAAACATCTACAATGTTGCCACATGGAGGTATTAACTATGTCAAAAGTAAAACAAATAATCTTAGCTTATTCTTTAACTTATGTCAGTCTCGCCTTAGCCATAAATGGTAGCTATTTTTTCCCAATAATAATTATTCTATTTTCAGTGTTATTGCTTAAAAGAAACATAAATCCTGGCAGAGCACACAACTATAAATCAATTTATCTCACTATCCCACAACTAGGCTTACTAATACTTAGTTTCAACCAAATCCTTTATATCAATTTATCTTTTCTATTATGTTGTGCATATATCATTGGATTTAATATCTTTCACTTATTTGTTTTAGAAAGCCTGTCACAGAAAAAACAATTTAAAATTTTAGGAATAGAAAGCTTATTATTCATTTTTCTAACTACATTAGTTGGCATAATGGATATTATTGTTAGAAAATATACTGGTTTTGGAGTCCTAACAGGGTTCTGGTATCTCTTGATATCATTAGGCAGCAACATTTTCTTAAACATTGTGTATGTACTAATCAACACAACATCCTTAACTTCCATAAAGAACGAGAACTTAGGTTAATGCCAAGTTCTGTTTTTTATTATAAAAACTAAATGTACATATCTCCCTTTTTAATAAAACTATTGTTTAATGTATAATAATAAATGGTAGAAGACTTATGCAAATAAAAATAGATAGTTATAAAAACATTAAAGACTTAAGAATTACAATCCCGGATAGTAAACTTTTAATTTTGTTAGGATCAAACGGCGTTGGTAAGACAAATACTCTTGAAGCCATTAGCTTAGGTTTGTATAACTTTGATAATGACACAAGGTATGATTCAACATATTTGCTGTCATTAGATGCATTGACAAACCATGATGTAAACTATCCACATCAAAAAGAGATACGTGAAATAATTGGCGATAGTCCTGATGATTTCCAGAACTCTTTATTGAATTATTTAGAGAAAGCTCATCAAGAAATACAAAAGCCATTATTAAGACAATATATTAATGACGCTTTGACGTCTTTATCTTATTCAATCACAAACAACAAATTTGACCCTTCTACCTTAGCGATTACTCGTTTAGTAATTTTACACAGGTTATACCAAACAGCTCAAAAGGAAAACAAAAAATATATTATCTTGGTTGATTCACCAGAACTATTTGCCCATCCATTGTTGATGGATGAAATCACAACTATTTTAAGTCAATTAAGAGAAATTGGCTGTTTAATCATCCTTTCAACTCATTCAAACTATGTAATATCAAAAATGTTCACAAGCTTTTTAGAGATTGTGAAGCTCGATAAAGATCCTGAAGGACTAGTTGTAGCACAATGTGTTGACATGGAAAAAATAAAAAGAGAAATCAAGCACTTCTATGATTCTGATGAAAATCTTAAACATAGCTTTTCAAGAAGCAGCCACTATGATGAGGGCTTATTGACGCTATTAGATAAAGATATTGAAGCCTATTTGATTACTGCTTTTAGAGACCACATTATAACTGCTTACTTCTCCAAGGTGGTAGTTTTAGGAGAAGGTGCAAGCGAAAATGTCTTATTTGATTATATTGAAAATGAAATCCATCCTAATTGGATTAGAGAGCACCAAGTTGGTTTTATCACCTGTATGGGTAAATCAACTATGCCTTTGTACTTCATATTCTTAAATCAACTTGGCGTAAAAACATTTGTTCTCTACGACTATGATAATCAAGATAATGTTGTCCATAAGGCTTATAAAGAAGGTTTTGACAATTACTATCAATCCCACAAGTCTTTATTTGGCAGTTACTACTTAAAACCTGATTTAGAAGGTTACTTAAACATTGATTTCACCAAGGTTCAATCTATCATTAAACCTGTTCATATATTTAACTATACTTTTTTACAAAAAACTGAGAACCATGCTCTTACAGAGTTGCTGGATGTAATAGAAGACAATATCATAAGGATGGTAAAGACAAATGAACATTAACGACTATATTAGATGGCGTGGTGAAATCACCTTTAAACAATCACAATTTAACGAAGTAGATAATTTAATATTAAGCCAGCTAGCTTACATTAACTGGAGTGGTGTTGTCGACAAACAAACTATAACTCTTAAGAAAGCCTGGGATTCATATCAAACAAAGATTGATAACGAATTAAGCATGTATGAAGAATGTTGTAGCCTTGCGGCCAATTCAAACCGCTTCAAGGATTTAAAACTTTCTAATTACTCTAAGGATATTAATAAAGAAACGGAGAAACAGTTTGGAGCTATAACATTTCAATTGCCAGACAAAAGCTACTATGTGGCATTTGAAGGAACTGATAATTCTTTGGTTGGCTGGAAGGAAGACTTTAATATGACCTTCACTTCCCCTATTCCAGCTCAAATAGAAGCTGCAGAATACTTTAAAAACTTACTAACAATACCTTTCAGTAGCTTTAGGTTAGGAGGACATTCAAAGGGCGGAAATTTAGCAGTATATGCTGCTGTAATGTCTAATAAGCCAAATCAAATCATTGCTGTTTATAACAATGACGGCCCTGGTTTTATGGAAAGTTTTACTAACACAGAAGCATATAAACAAATTGAAGATAAGCTTATTAGTTTCATACCTCAGTCTTCTACAATTGGGCGTTTATTAAACAACCCTTCTAAAACAGAAATAGTTAAAAGTAATGCCAGTAACCTTTATTGGCAACATTTTGTGTTCAGTTGGGAAATAGATGTTAATAGAATTGTTAGAATGGACAAGAATACTACTGAAAGCCAATACATTCAAGAAACAATGAATAAATGGAACTCTGATTTGAGCTTGGAAGAAAAGATGGTTTTCATCAATGCTGTTTATGATACTTTAACCGGAATGGGTTATAGCAGTTTTGAGGAGATTCATAGTCATAAAGTCGATGTTTTAAAGAAATTAATTACTAAATTCCTTGATTTTTCTGATAACAGTAAGGAAATATGTATCAGTGTCTTGACAGTTTTCTTCAAAAGCAACTTAGAGGCATTTGGTAACACTTATGTAGATAAAATAATCAAAAAAATAACGAAAGGAAACAAAAATGAAAATACTGATCGCTAATGATGATGGAATTGAAGCTGCTGGAATTAAAGCATTAGTTGAAATATTGGAACCTTTAGGTGAGATTTTCGTTTCTGCACCTGCTGAACAACAAACTGCCAAAGGTCACTCTGTCACTTTACATCAAGAAGTTAAAGTCCAAGAAGTTGAATTTAAACCTGGAATAAATGCCTATAAGGTTTGGGGAACTCCCAAAGACTGTATCGATATAGCAGTACAATGTCTACTAGATTTTAAACCAGATTTAATTGTGACAGGAATAAATGAAGGTCCAAATCTTGCGAATGACTGTGTATCTTCAGGAACATTAGGAGCCGCAACTGCTGGATTTTTGAATGGAGTTCCTTCCATCGCCTGTTCTTTAGATTTTGGTGATGAATACAACTATATGAAAACTTCGAAATACATTCGCGAAATTGCAACATGGTTTTTAAAACAGCCATTTAATAAAGACTGTTTGTTGAATGTGAACTTCCCAAACATTAAAAATGAGTTTAAGGGCGTCGTAATTACACGAAATGGAGGCACTCACACTTATACACAAGCATATCAAGTTAGAAGAGAAAATGAATACTTATATGTCACTTCTCCATATGGTACACCTGTTATGGAAAATGTTGTAGAGGATTTGGAA
>CADBLN010000006.1 GCA_902795525.1 uncultured Erysipelotrichaceae bacterium
TCTAATATTTGAGAAGCATTCACATAGTCTTTTCTTCTTTTCTTTAAATTCAATCCCATGCCAAGCGTTAAAATCTGATCCATATATTCTTCATCTTTGAAATAGATATCATATTTATCACTGTGGTATTCTTTCACAAATCCTTTTAAATAATCCTTCATTTCATCTAATGAAAATGATGATAAGTAGGTTTTACAGATATTATTTAACTTATCCAAATCAAACAATGTTCCAGATTGGCCCATCTTATCCAATGAGAACTTAAACTCTTCAATGTTTGCTTCTGGATTCTTTAAATACCATTCTTCAAAGTTCCAATTCAAAATTGTCATCAAATAAATCTTAACCGCATATGGATGATAGCCAAGGCTACGATAATAATCTAATGATAACTCTGGGTCCTTTCTCTTGGATAGTTTCCTCTTGGTTCCCGTTTCATCTATCTTCATCAATACTGTTGTATGGGCATATTTTGGTAAAGGAAATCCTAACATGTCAAATAGTTCCAGATGAATGTTTAAAGTTCCTAACCATTCTTCACCTCTTAAAACAATTGTGGTATGCATCAAATGGTCGTCAATCGCATGAGCAAAATGATATGTTGGAATGCCATCGGTTTTGATGATTACCGCATCCATATTATTCTCAACAACTACAATGTCTCCCTTGATTTCATCATGAAAAGTATGCTTGCTTTCAGGGTTACCCATTGATTTCATTCTAATGACAAATGGTTTATTTTGTCTTAACTGCTCCTCAACTTTTTCCATGCTGGCATCTCTCCAAACAGCCCACTTTCCATAATAACCTGTTCCTTCATTTAGAGATGTTTGTTTTTCTCTTATTTCATTTAATTCCTCTTCGCTACAAAAACAAGGGTATGCCTTACCTTCACTAATTAACTTCTTAGCATAAGTTTGGTATACTTCAGCCCGTTGCCTTTGATAGAAAGGTCCATAAACACTATTTGATTCGACCTCTGCACCTTCATCAAACTTGATATCAAAATAATCAAAACAAGATAAGATGGTTTCAACAGCTCCATCAACTTTTCTCTTTAAATCTGTATCTTCAATTCTTAAATAGAAAACCCCTCCACTTTGATGGGCGACCCTTTCATCTGCCAAGGCACCATAGAGATTTCCAAGGTGAATAAAACCAGTAGGAGATGGTGCAATTCTTAAAACTTCAGCCCCTTCTTTTAAATCTCTTTGTGGATATAGTTGTTCATAATACTCAACATCATGTTTGATGTTAGGAAATAATAAATCTGCTAATTTTTGATAATCCATACTTACCTCCTAGACAAACTGGCTTGGATGTTTTTCAAAGAAATCTTCCTTTGCCTCTAGTTCTTTTATCTGATGGTTTTCCTTATCTTCCAAGAAGAAATATATATCTTCAAAAGCGTTTTCCCAATCCCATACTCTTTCATCCAAATTCATATAGGAAATAGTCTTCTCGCAACCACTTGGCACAATTGGATGAGACAATAAAGTCGCAACCCTAACCATATGGAAACAGTCTATAACTGTTTGTTTTCTTAAAACATCATCATTTTCCTTATCAGCTTGTGTGATGTTCCTTGCCCAATATTTATTAGCTTGTCTTATATATGTATCTAAGATGTTCATCACAATGTGGAAGTCAAACTTATACATTGTTCTTTCATAATTAAGAATTGTTTCTTTTGCCTGTTGTACAACTTCTTCACTGACTGCTCCATAAGGAATCTTATTATCATAATATTTCTGTGAAGTGTAGAAACATGATCTGATTAATCTATTTAAAACATTTGTGAATAAGTTACCTTGAGCTAGTACCGGATCTTGTTCATTTTCATTAGCATTTGGATTTAGTGGTTTAGGCATAAAGCTTACTGACTTATTTCCTAAAGCTAAGGCCAGGAAATGAGCTCTTAATTGTTCAGCCGTATAATAGTCCAATAAGTCCGCAGCCATTGGAGGTTTTACTTCACCTGAACTACTTGCCTTTTTATCTAAAAACAGGATGTGGTGGTTTGCGACTAGTGTAGGCAAACACAATTCACCTTTCTTAGGATGTATGTTTAAATCATGACCATTTTGAGCCATGAACATTGGCATTTGTGCTACACCATAGAAATAAATGTTATCCTGTCCAATAAACTGATAAACACCAGCTTCTGGATCACACCAATACTCCTTATATTCCTCTTCACTCTTACCCATTCTCTTTAAATAAGTCTTGGTAAATGAGATAGGTGCCCACAATGATTCTGGCCAAACCCAGACAGTTAAGCCTTTTTCTCCTTCAAGCTCAACAGCAGGTACGCCCCATTCAATATTTCCAGTAAGCCTTAATGGAACTAAAGTCTTACTTGTCCTATATCTAATGCCATTCTTAGTCAAAATATCACAAGCTATTTCTCTATCATGTAATTTCTTAAACTCTATTGTGAATGAGTCTTTTACATTTTCCAAATCAGTATGTGTGTGCTCAGGCAATTGGTCTTTTATCTTTAAATATGTTTCAATGCCTTCTTTACGAACATAAATGCCAGGCTTTTCCAATGACTCTTTCATCGTTTCAGTTACAACCTTACGAACATTTTCTTTTTTTGAAATGTCATCAATATATTCTTCCAAGACCTCTTGGCATTCAGTCAATTTAAAATACCAATTCACAACGTCTCTCATTTCAGGTGTGTCGCCTGTTAAAGTGCTCTTTGGGTCAATTAAGTCCTCAGGCATATATTGGTGCCCCAAATCACATTCATCCGCATAGCCTTTTTCTGATTGGCAATTCTTGATAGGACACTTGCCAACCACTTGTCTGCCATTTAAGAAACATCCTGCCTTAGTATCATAGAATTGCTTAGTAACCATTTTTTCTAGCCAGCCATTTTCATATAAGGTGGTGATAAACTCATCGCTATATTTGGCATGAATGTCTTTACTATCACCTAATCCACTAGCCGCAAAAATGTTTAGACTGATCTCATAATCCTTTAGGGTTTGAGCTTGAGCTTCATGGTTCTCTCTTACATAGTCTTCAATTGTTCCAGTAAAACCTTCACTTTCAACCTTCTTACGATATCCTTCCGCAATTGGAGATCCATAACAATCAGTTCCCGAAACAAAAATAACGTTATCTTTACCGATTCTATCTCTTAAAAAACGTGCAAAAACATCAGCAAACACATACATGCCGCCAATATGGCCAAAATGTAACGTTTTATTACCATAAGGCATCCCGCCTGTTATAACTGCTCTCTTTGGAAATTTAGGTCTATCCATAAACTCATCCCCCTAATCGTCATTATTATACCATAACAAAAGAGTGCTAACGCACTCTATTCTACCTTGTTTTCTACAGTTAATCTTAAGGTCTCATTTAACTCCATGATATTGTTTTAACTAATGTCTGTAAGCAGTTTTTGTTAATTTGGAATAATAGGAGTTTACCTTTACTTCTATCAATGGGCTGCGGCTGCAGCTGCTGCAGCTTGAGCATCTATTGCCCTTCTTAAGCTTGTATAAAGAATTACGTTTTCAATCACCTTGTCTTCAGGTTTATATGCCTTTGTTACTAACAGGGCCGCATATGATAATCTTTCATTCCTCACCATTGACCAGCCAAAACCTTTATTAGTGTAAAGATAATCATTTACTTCTTTAATTTGATAGAATGCCTCATCTTCATCTATGTCAATTAAAGATAGTACTGCTAAAGCAATAGAACCATATCCCTTCCCAAAGTTTAGCTTTTCATCCTTAAATCGCTGATATAGCCTTTTTAGTTTCTCCACTTTTAGCCCAGGAGCTCCCATGTCAATTGAAAGAATGTGACTAAGTTCTTGGTTATTGGAACTTTTGTATTCATTTTTCAATATCCTATAGTTCTCATCCATCTCCAATAACAAGTTATCAATATCGATGTTTGAAACAGCTAATATAGCCGCAAATACAATGTCATCATTGTTTGTTAGGAAGGAATGATCTTTCTTCATTTGTTGAAAAATTAGTTTTGTTTTTGTAATGTAATGATCCAGTTCTTCTTCAGCTATCTGATCATAAATTATCATCGCAGATATAATCGCAAATTCACTCTTAAAGACCTTGTTATCCTGGAGCTTATCATAAATTGAACTAACCATGTCGAAGTATTTTTGACCATCGTTTTCCAAAGACATTTTAGAGATAAATGGCACACGAACATGACCTCTATAGTTGGAAAAAATAGACGCATTTTTCTTTAATGTCTCCTTACAAGCTGAGATCCTACTTTTAGTTGTTAGTACCCCTTGATTTGTTAGAATCATGGCTCCATTGATTCTCATTGAAACACTATCCCATTGAAAACACTCATCTAGAATTTTTTTGTTTTCAACAAACAGCTCGCATAAATCTAATAATTTTTCATTCATTTTAATTACTCATTTCTACTTCTATTATTTCATAACCTTCATTTTGCAAGACTTCACAAATCTCACCAATGTTCTCACTGGTATCAATAGTTACTTCACTTTTCTTCTTATTTACATTAGCGTAAGTATCGCCAACTTCTTCCAAAACACTTTTTAAATACTTTGAATCATCAACTTCTTCCAAAACAATCTTATAACGATACATGTTTCACCTCATCAATTAAAACAACAGCTTGTGATAAAGCTCCTTCTTTTCTTCCCACAAAACCTAAACCTTCGCCTCTGGTTGCTTTTATATTCACTTGTCTTAAATCACATTCCAAAATGCTTGAAATGTTCTCTCTCATTTGTAAGATATGTGGCGACATCTTAGGTTCTTCAATCATAATCAGTGCGTCAATATTCACAACTTCAAAACCCTGTTCATTCATCATATCTTTGACACTCTTAAGGATTATGCTAGAGGAAACACCTTTCCATTTTTCCTCATTATCAGGAAAGTGAGCTCCTAAATCGCCCAAGCCCATTGCCCCAATTAATGCTTCCGCAATCGCATGGATTAAGATATCCGCATCGGAATGTCCTAACAGACCTTTTTCATATGGAATCAAAACACCACCAATAACCAGTGGCCTTCCTTCTACTAATCTATGAACATCTGTTGATTGTCCTATTCTCATAAACATCACCTATACTTATATTAATATATAAAATATATAAATAGAATATTGATATCTTTTTTTTACATGCTAAAATATATATTACTAAAGCATGATATCAATTATATATAAAAGAAAGGATTTTGAATATGGATTTTGAATATGAAGTAGTGGAAACATTAGGCGTTCTATCAAGACAAAACAACGGATGGCAAAAAGAGCTTAACCTAGTAAGTTGGAACAAGAGAGAACCAATCTATGACATTAGAACTTGGAATCCTGACCATACTAAAATGGGAAAAGGTGTTACTTTAACTGCTGAAGAAGTTGCTGCTCTTAAAGAAGCTGTCGCAAAAATCTAACAACTAGAACCTTAGGGTTCTTTTTTAGAACATTTGTTATAATGCTGTTGTGGGGGTATGTAGCATGGAACTTGATTATTTAATAGTTTACTTAGAAATACTAGCAATCTGTTTTATCATATCTTTGATAATGCTTTTTAGTGCTAATGAAAACTTAGGTAGTGAGTGGGAAGTAAAGACCTTCAAAACAATGCTTATCATTTTACAAATAGCCTTGATAATGGATGCTTTTACGCATGCTCATTATCGTCATGCCATTGTTCTTCCTAGATTCTGGCTAGGTTTTCTATATTCATCCTACATGTTTATTTTCTCAGGTCTATTCTCATACTTATGGTTATTCTTTGCGGAATTGCGTTTAGGCATACCTCTTAAACTATTCCGAAGGATTTCAATATATGCAGCTATTCCTGTTTTGTTGATGGGGATTTTCTCATACTTGTCAATGAAGACAGGCTGGACTTATTTAATAGATGAAAATCTTGTCTATCATCGTGGCCCATTATGGGCAGTTCAAAATGCCTTACCTTACCTTTATTTCATAATTACAACTATTCACTGCATTATCAAAGCCAGTCGCGAGCCTTCGCCACAAAAAAGAAGAGAACTCTATTCATTGGCATCATTTGTAATTAGCCCTTTCCTTGGAGCTTTATTGCAGTTATTCATTGGCTCTCACCCTTTTGTTGCTCCCGCAACAACAATCGCTTTGATGTTCATATTCTCAAACCTTCAAGGCAACATGATTAACCATGACTCACTAACTAACCTAAACAACAGGAGAGCTACTATCGAATATATCGAAAACATCACTACAAGAACAACAGATAGTAATCCATTCTATTTATACCTGTTAGATGTTGATAAATTTAAAAGCATTAACGATACTTTTGGGCACGTTGAAGGAGACTTCGCCTTAAAAACTGTCGCCAGTGGTTTGCTGGAAGCTGTAGATAAATACCATGGATATGTCGGCAGATTTGGAGGAGATGAATTCCTTGTCGTAATTGATGAAAAGAACTTTGCGATGCCTGAAAAACTAACTGAAGAAATTAATAATGTTCTAAGAAAAAACTGTGATGATTTACATCTAGATTATACATTGAGTGTTACAGGTGGCCATGTTAAATGCAACAACAATCTGATTAAATGCCAAGATTTAATTGAAGCTGCAGATAAGTCATTATACGAACATAAAAAGGCAAACCTATAAAAAATCTCCTTTAAAGGAGATTCTCTTACTAAATTATTTGAACTGTTTCTTGCAGTTCTTTTTTGTTGTCATGGTTTCCAGTAGGAATACTGTCTTCACTAGGATAACCCAGTGGCATTATTAAAACCACTTCTTCATCATCCTTTAAAAAAGCTTCCTTAACTTTTTTATGATCAAACCAATTTACCCAACAAGTTCCTAAGCCTAACTCAGCAGCCTCTAACATCATGTGTGTTGCGATAATACTGACATCTTGTTGGCCAGAAGTGATGCCTTCTTCAATGTCACTATGCCATTGTTCATCTTTACTAAACGCAAAGACTAGTACTATTGGCGCATTATATGCACATCTAGTGATTTCCCTAATCTTATTTACTGCTTCTTCACTCTTTAAAACATAAATTCTTTGTGGCTGGTTATTTTTGGCTGTTGGTGCTAATCTACCAGCATCTAAAACCTTTTGTAGTTTTTCTTCCTCAACTACTTTGTCAGAATACTTTCTAACAGAATATCTTTTTCTAATTAACTCTAATAATTCCATATGTTTTTCCTCGCTATATATTTCATTAACTTTTTGAATAAACTTTAAATAAGATGACCGTTGAAACTAACTCCAGGAAGATTATAATGTATAGAGCCACATTATATGACCCTGTAAAATCGTAGGCAAAGCCAATTAATGATGTCGCAAAAGCATTTAAGGTTGCACCCACAAACACAATTATTGGATAAGCAATTCTATAATCATTTTTGTCATAGAATTCTTTAGAAATTAGAGGGGTCATAACCGAGGTTAAGGCATAAATACTTCCAAATAGTACCGCTAATATTAATAGAATAAAACTATTGGAACTAAATACTAATAGTAAACTGCTCAAGACACTGCATAGAATCATTAATATTGTTGTTTTAAATGTTCCTATCATATCGCTTAATTTTCCTGCAATTAATTTAAAACTGATATTACCAACCATTCCTGCAGAAACCATTAATGAACCTATCCCACTATCTAAACCCTTAGTTTGTGCGAATCCAACAAAATGTTGAGTCATGGCTGGAGCAATCTGGAATAATGCGAACGCCACAACCAAACTGAAGAATAATAGATTATAGTTAAATTTATGTTCTCTGTTTTCAACAGTCTTGTTGCCAAAATCTAATTGGCAAATATTGGCAGGCATACTCATGACCAAAAATATAATTGCCATGCAAATGTAAGCATATCTAATTCCATACTTGTGAATTACAGCAGAAAAAACAGGCGAACAAACGGCTCCAGTAATACCACTAAAACTAAATATTATTCCTGTATATAATCCAACATTTTCGTTTATTGAATTGTTTAGAATTATTGATATTATTGCTGGGGCAAAAACGCACAATGACAATCCCATCACAAATCCACAGATATAATAAACAAGCA
>CADBLN010000007.1 GCA_902795525.1 uncultured Erysipelotrichaceae bacterium
AAAGAATTGTCCCAAATTGAAACTCCAGTCTTTGAGTATGACGATGATGGTGAAATAGTAGTTGATAAATACACTAAACTATACCCAAGCGAAAGTAAGCATACTCTTTGGTTCTTAGATGAAAAAAGCTATGAATACTTGCTAGATGTTGATCTATTGCTTTTAGACCCTATCATTAAGCAACTACCTATAGCTCAAAAACTCATTAAAGAATATGCAATACACCCATTTGATGCCAGTTACGATATGGATGAAATCAATTTGTATCAAGAACCTAGCTTTTCAAGCGTTATTGGGGAACAGCATCATCACCATCACCATGGACATGATGAAAATTGTGATTGCGAGGATTGCGATTGTGATGAATGTGAATGTGAACATCACCATCACTAGTTAACTTTTAGCTGATTGAAAACAACTCCAACATTTTCATTAATAACTAATTCAGCAAACCCATCTTGTGGGGTTGCTGTTTTATTTACTACAACCAAATGTTTGCCAGTAAAGTAATTGATTAAACCAGCAGCAGGATAAACCACTAGAGAAGTCCCTAGAATTATAAGACAATCTGCTTTAGATATGGCATTAACAGCTTGAAACATAATTTCTTGATTTAACGGTTCTTCGTATAATACAACATCAGGTTTAACAATGCCGCCACACTCACAACGTACAATTCCCCTACTATTAAGTACGTGGTCAACATCATATTCTCTATGGCATTTTTCACAATAATTTCTCAAGATTGACCCGTGTAGTTCTAAAACTCTACTGCTTCCAGCCATTTGATGTAAACCATCAATATTCTGAGTTACCACTGTTATAACCTTGTTGCTTTTTTCAAACTCGGCAATTTTCTTATGACAAGCGTTTGGCTTTGCTTGCGGATAAATCATTTTATCTTTGTAAAACTCAAAAAACTCTTCAGTGTGTGCATAGAAAAAAGAATGAGAGATAATGTGTTCTGGTGGATATTTGTACTTTAGATTATACAATCCATCTTGACTTCTAAAATCTGGAATGCCACTTTCAGTCGATACCCCAGCACCCGTGAAGAAAA
Organism: uncultured Erysipelotrichaceae bacterium; assembly: GCA_902795525.1. Classification (GTDB taxonomy): domain Bacteria; phylum Bacillota_I; class Bacilli_A; order Erysipelotrichales; family Erysipelotrichaceae; genus RUG521. The sequence continues at coordinate 1,061 of CADBLN010000007.1, forward strand.
CTATGTTGTGACTGTCGTCTAATATTTTTTGTAGTTCTTCTACCTTATCCATAATTCTTCTTTTTTCCCAAACTACTTATAAACAATTGCATCAATTACGTAACGTTCACCACTATAACCCCAACCAGCTGGATGGTTAATAATTTCACCATTAACAGTCATCATTGAACTACCACCACCATCTAGGTTAGCCGCATTAACGCAAAAATATCTTTCAAAAATCTTAACTAATTGTGGCATGCTTGCACCTGAGTTACCATCTATTACCACAAATAAGATGATTCCATCTTCCCTTTGTCCAATAGCCGTTCTTGGTCTGACTCCTAAGCCGCCATTACCTGTATATTGTGCTGAAACACCATTAACTATCAAGAATGGAGACCAGTGTACGGCCCATCTTATATCATTTTTAATGACATCATTAATCCTGCCCCACTTCAAAAGTAAAACATTATCATTAGTCATACATACCAAAGGCTCATAAGTATATGAATTGTGTCTGATTTTCCCATCTGTTACCACAGAACCCATTGGTGAAATTGTGTGGTCTTCATATAAATAATGCCCACCAGCATTAATTGCCACCTTTGCATCGGCACCAAACTGAGTCATTGTATTGCCATAACCTGTTGTTGACAATACTAAATTAACATTTTCAGGTTTATAGATTACTGCGATATACCCTTTAGTACCATCTTCATCAAAATTAATGATTTTATAGGTTTGTCCTTCGTCGTGTTGGACAATCTGTTTATCATAATCATTTCTATAATATCCAGTGTCTGGATTTTCAACAAATTGAATCTTGGAAGCATCAGTAGACCCTTCAACAGATACAAAGTTGTTATTTGATAAAACGGAAGAAATGGTTTTACTATCATAAAGAATATATGCTAGATACTTGTGTCTCCCTGTTGTAATTGCTGTAGTAATAAACCAATCTCTAACAGTTTCAGAAGGTCCATAAAAAACATAAAAACAGATTAAGGCACAAATATCGACAACAATTAAGAAATATGTATACCAGCCTATTCTATGCCTTTTAATTCTTTTCTTTTTTTTCCCCTTATCTGTTGTTGGTGTTTCATTTTCTTCTTTCATCGCTTCATAATGAGGTGCATCTTTTTGGATATCATCAATCAGTTCTTGAAATTCATCATAATTAAAATCTTGACTCATCTCATTTTTCATTTTTCTGCACCTCCTGTTTCTTCATTAACAAGCTCTAAGAAATATGGATTCTCAGCAGTTCCATCACCAGAAGCTATTTTTACATCGCCCTTTACACAGATTAAAGGCCTGATATATGTAGCTTTTGTAACAAATTGTTGATATAAATGGTTATACTCGTCCAAAACATATGTAAACTCTGATGAATTTGGAACCTTTTCCATAAGAGCGATGTTAGGATGTGTATTCAAAAATAATGTTGAAGTATTTGGTAAGCCTACATATGCATTTATCTTTTCCTCAAATGCATCATGATAATCATAGTCATGTTCTTCTAATAGTGTCCCAGAATTCCAGTCATGTTGAAGACAAATTGTCTCATATGATTGCAGAGATTTTAAGAAACTATCATTTAAATATGCCCCAATACCATTTGAGGTATTATAAGTTGTGTTAGAACCAAATGCCATACTAACTGGGTCACCATTTTCATTTCTGATATAATCATTTAGAAACAATTCGGCATTTCCATTTTCATCAACACGTACAACCCTCCATAGTTTATCACTATAGTTAATATACTGGGCCACGCTCAAATCAGAAACCGTTTCTCTTTCTTCAGTATAAACGACAAATGGCTTTTCCAGTGTTCCTTCTCCTGCCGAAACTTTAACACCACTAGTTAAGGTAATTACAGGCCTAATTCCAATAAACTGAGTATCGCGATTTCCAATTGAAACAGCACCATCACTATTCACAAACCAAAAGTTTCCATCTTCATTGTTGGTCGATAACCAGAATTCATCCTTTGTATTTACATAGCTTTCATTGCCACCCATCGTGGAATAATCATCAAATGTTAATAAAGCAACTTTATAGTTAGATGTAGTTAGTTTGCAACTGGTTAAACCAGCTTCATCAACTCTGTCTACACATGTTTTAGTATTTACTAAACTACCTTGATAATCTTCCAGTGACTTTTCATAGATGCCCGAATACTCATCCCCTTCAACAACATTAAGCCATCTGAATAAAGCAGTCTCGGTAAAATCTTCCTTTGGAGTCACAATTGATAATCCCTCAATTGTCATATCTACCATTCTAGTTTCACCATCAGCATTTACATCCAAAACCCTAAATACTCTGCCTGAATAAAGCACATAATTATACTTTGGATTATTTATAAATGTATAAGTGCCATCCTTATTCGATAAAAAATTGTCAATATCAGTAATGCCTTTTTCAACTAGAACCTCTCGCAACAAAGCCTCTTCTTTTTCCGCAATTTCTGAATACTGTCCATCAAAGATCAACTTGTATTTATAACCTCTAAAGATTAAAAAACCCACAATCAAACTAACCAAGATTGTGTTCATAATTTGAAATGCTATCTGTGGAACTCCCAGTGGGAGTTTTTTCTTCTTTGGACTAATTCTTTTTATCATAAAAACAGACTTTAAAAAGTCGCATATTGATTATATTATACACAATAATATATTTCAAACAATTCCCACAACTTCACACAAAAAAAGACGTCATACAATGTGCATGACGTTTATTAGTAATATCCAGGCTAAACCATAATAAGAAACAACGGCCACCAAGTCATTTATTGTTGTAATGAATGGACCACTGGCTACAGCTGGATCTATTCCAATTTTTGTGAAGGCAATTGGAACAACTGTTCCCACTAAGCTCGATACTAACATAGCTACTAGTAATGCAACTCCAACACATGCCGATATGGAAAAGGCATGCAGCATATCATAGTTCTTAAAAATATGTACGTATAAACCAATAAAGATAAAAGCGGCTGTCCCCAAAAGCAAACCATTGACCAAACCCACTTTAACTTCTTTAAGCACAAGGCCAACTTTTTGTTTAGAAGTCACATCCTCATCCATTAAAACTCTAATTGTTACTGCCAATGACTGAGTTCCTACATTTCCAGCCATATCTAATACTAGCGATTGAAAACAAACTATTATCGCAATCTGTGCCACTACCTCTTCAAAGATTCCAACTACAGAAGAAACCAATAAGCCCAGGACTAATAAAGCCCCCAACCATGGTAAACGCTTTTTCATGCTATCAATAATTGACTCATTTAAGTCTTCTTCACTGGTCAAACCACCGAGCTTTACATAATCATCACTTAATTCATCATCAACTGTTTCAATGATGTCTTGTGCAGTTAAAACGCCTAACAATTCATTTTTATCATTGATGACTGGCAAAGTTAAAGAAGCATAATCTTTAATGTCTTCCAAACAATCTTCAATTCTATCGTGGTCATGTAACACTGGGTAATTGGTAATGATTAACTTGTCTAGATCTTCATTTGCCCTTGCCCTAATCAAATCTCTTAAAGGAATTTCGCCATAAAACAAGTCATTTTCATCTAAAACATATAAAGTATCTATGTTGTCATTTTCATCTGATTGCTTAATCAATTGTCGCATTGCCTCTTTTATTGTTAGGTCACGGTGAATAACAATATAATTGGTAGTCATCTTACTACCAATCTCATCATCATCATAGGCTTGGATCATCTTAATATCTTTAGAGGTCTTTTTACTTAAAAGATTTACTAGTTTTTCTTCATATTCATCATCAATTTGTTCCAATAAATCTACTGCATCATCAGCATCCATCTCTTCAATGATTGCAGCTGCATCATTAAGATTTATTTCTGAAATATAAGCATCTACATCATCAAGATATGAGAAAACATCAGCTGTTCTTTCAATGCCTATGATTTGGTAAAGAGTTAACCTTTCGCTTTTTGTCAGTTCAGCTAAAGCATTAGATATATCATTATCATGGTAATCTTCTAAAGCCTCCCTTAACTTACGAGGTTGTTTTACCGTTCTTATTAATTCGATAATGCTATTAATTGTTTCGTCTTGTAAAAAATCTTTACTCATTACCAAAATCCCCCTACGTTTTAATTCTATAATAATTTTGAATTTCTTCTCAACCTTTTTAACACAAAAAAACCAGCCATCTGGCTGGTATTTCTCTTTAATAATTCAAAGCTGTTTCTAGTGCTATTTCCATCATTTTAGTGAAAGATAATTGTCTTTCTTCAGGTGTTGTTGCTTCATGAGTTACCATTGAGTCAGAAACAGTTAATAAGCATGCAGCCTTCTTACCTAAATGCTTAGCATTATGGAATAATGCAAAAGACTCCATCTCTGCACAAACACAGCCATACTCTGCAGCTTTTTCTTTCTCTGTTGGATCATCACCATAGAACACATCAGATGAATTAATTGGAGCATAAACAACATCATATCCCAACTTTTTAGCTGCTTCCAGAATATGTTCATTCAGTTCTTCACTAGGATATTTAACATCACTTGGATCACCATTTTGAGTTTTGCCATAACTTGATGAGCTATAAGCAAACTTTGCCAATACTAAGTCATAAATCTTTACTTCTGGCACCATAGATCCTGTTGAGCCAATTCTAATAATGGCATCTACATCGTAGAAGTTAAATAGTTCATAAGAATAAATGCCAATACTTGGCATGCCCATGCCGCTTCCCATTACTGAAACACGATGACCTTTGTATGTACCGGTATAGCCCAGCATACCTCTTACATGGTTGAATTCAACAGGGTTTTCCAAATAAGTTTCCGCAACAAACTTAGCTCTTAATGGATCTCCTGGCATTAAAACAATTTTAGCGATATCTCCTTTATTCGCCGAATTATGTGGTGTTCCCATCTAATTACCTCCTATTATTTACATGGTTTAATTAACTTAAAATTATCATAACTAAACACTCTTTTCAATTAATTGTTATTTTTGTTGTCTTCTTCACTGCTCTTTAATAAGCGTTTACGCTCCTTCTTACTATGTTTAGTTGTTATTCTAAAGACCACGGCATTTTCCAAATTCTCAGCATTAATATCATAGTTATACGCCTGACAAACTTTATAACAAATACTTAAGCCTAAACCAAACTTGCCTTTTGTCCCCTTCTCAAACGGTTTAAACAAGCGTGCCATTCTCTCGTTAGAAATGGATGGGCCATCATTTGTGATGGACAGTTCATTTTCATTCAGTTTTATTATGATATTACTTTTGGCATATCTTAAAGCATTATCTAAGAGGTTTTCAATCACAATTCGCCACGATTCTTCTTCTCCCTTAAAAGTGGCTTCCTCTAGTTCGCATTCAATATTAACGTCAGTTCTAATAGCCTTCAATGATAACAACACTTTTTCAACGGTTTCTTTCATATCCGTTTTCTTATCAGACTCAATTGCTTGACCCATCATATAATCAAGCCTGTTTAAAACTAACAAACTATACACTTTTTGCTCTAATCTATCCGCATTATCAATAATAACATCAACGCTCTTCTCTAGTGTTTCATAAGGATAGATACCATCCTTAATACTTTCAGCATATGACTTAATAGTTGCTATTGGTGTTTTTAAATCATGAGAAATATTATGAACCATTTCCTCTTTTGTTTCTTCCTGCCTTTTTAATTCTTCTCTTAAAGATACTAGTTCATTTGCCAATTCACCAATTTCATCTTTGCGGTCCATTTTTAAAGAAACATCTTCTCCACTTCGAACTCTATCAATGTAAAAACGGATTTGTTGCAAAGGGGTAATAATACTAAAAGTCCAAAACATTATAATGATAAACATTATGCTCATCGCAATGGCTGTGGTATTACTTACAGCAGACAATAAAGTATTCTCAATGTTGTTTCCATATGACTCTTCAATTAAAGATACCACCACTCTATTATTGTCAATTTGATAAAGCCTATAAAAATAAGATACTCCTTGAAGAGTTGTTATGCCTTCTGCCCAATCCTCCTCAAGACTATTACCAAGTTCAATAGTTTCATTTAAAAACTCAGGGCTATAGCTCTTCCCATAAAAACGTACGAAGGTACCTCTATTCAAAACAAAGTGTATTACCTGAGCATCAGCACTAAGCTCACTTGTTCCTGTGGCGTTTCCCTCTTCCCTAGCTACAATGGTTGCTTGAGAAGTGCGCAAAATATTTAAAACTTGGTTATCAACAAAATCGTTTATATTACCACGCAAATAGACACTAAAAAAGAGCACTAAAAAGAAGCCAAATGTAAATATAATTACACTTAGCTGTTGTAATAAACTCAAATCAGTTATATTTTTCAAAAACCTTTTCATCAATCTAACCTATATCCAAATCCATACAAGGTATGAATACTTAAGTCAGGCATTTTCTTTCTTAATCTTCGTAAGGTATCATCCACAACCCTATCGCTGCCAAAATAGTCAGTTCCCCAAATCCTATTCAAAATGTCTTCTCTTGAAAATGCTGTTCCTTTGTTATGAACAAATAAAACCAATAACTCGAATTCCTTGGTGGTTAAATCAATATCGCTATTGCCTTCTGGCAAAGTTACCTTGCGTTGTTTTTCATCAATTAGGTAACCATCAACTTCCAACTGCATATCATCACGATATGATCTTCTCATAATATTATTGATGCGTAGAACAACTTCTTTCATATTGAAAGGTTTAGTAATATAGTCATCACTACCCTTTTCTAAACCTATAATGCGGTCAAACTCTTTATCTCTAGCACTAATGAATACTACTGGAACTTCTCTAGTTTGTTTCTTAATTAACTCAAACAAATCAAAACCACTTTTTTCATCTAGCATGATATCCAACATCCAAAGATGAATATCTTCATCATAAACATGGTCAACAGCCTCTTCAAAAGTGTAATATGAACGAACTGCATAACCTTCTTTTTCCAGATAACTCTTAATTAATTCATTTAAGTCTTTCTCGTCATCTACAACAGCGATTACTTTTTTCATATTATATAATTCCTCTTTAGCCACTTAAATTCTAACATATGAAATGTCATTTTTCTATTTGTGACAATTGCTGCAGATATTGATTAAACTGCTTTTCGTTAAACTCTTTATCAAATGGTTTGGCATTTTGCTGGTGAAGGGACTTAATTTCTGCCATGTACTTTTTCAAAATTCCATCTATTTCTTCTGGATATGCCATTTCTTGACTATGCTGGCGATACTCCTCTTCATCCAACAAGACAATACTTCCATCAGGATAAATCTTGTAGTCCAAGTCATAATCAATGTATTTAACTGCTTCTCCATCATACAAAACAGGAGATGCCAGGTTACAGTAATAATAAATCCCTGTTTCCCTCAGCATTGCTATGACGTTATACCATTTATCACTATAGAAATAACATATGGCCGGTTCCCTTGTATACCAATGGTGACCATCGTCATCCTTAACCCAAGTTTTGTTAGTCACAATCACAAAATGATCTTCATCTGCTTCCAACACAAAACCTTGATCCCATAATCTACGGATGTGACCATCATGTTTATAGCTGAGTATTTTTACATATTTTCCTTCTGTTGGTATCATAATCTCTTTACTTCTTCATTACTGGTTTTAATGAGTTGTATAACAATGGCACAGCAATCAAATCAACTACCATTGTTGGTAAAATATAGTTTGCATTATAAGCTAATGAAGCCCACAATTCTGTTTCCCAAGCTACACAGCCACTAAAAGTTGAGCAAGCCAATCTAATGAGGTTTGTAACAATGATTCCCAAGTATAAATGCTTATAGTTTGGAAATAACTCTGCTAAACCATATGCTGTGTATGCGAACAAATAATCAAAAAACAAACTGATTACACTGCCATAAAAGTTCATTGATCCTGTCACATATAACAAACCATTGGCTACAATGCCAACTACTAAACCTTTATGCCAACCTAAGTGATAACTGGCCAGCAACAACGCAATTGTTCCCAGGTTTAGCTTTCCACCTTGGGGCATCGCAAGAATACTTACCATATCTGTAATTCTGTCAAGAACCACAAACATTGCTGCATATAATGCCATGTAGACTAAATCTCTAGTTGTAATTTTCATAAAAAAACACCTCCTGAGGGCGTCATTGGAACTCCCTACGCTAGTACTAACTAGATCAGGTACAAAGGGTAACTCTCAGCTTCCGCACCCCTGTCCGTAGATTTATTATACACTCACACATGAAGAAAAACTATTATTTTAGTAAAAAAGTCCTATATAATAGGTATATAATTGAGAGGTTTTCATATGATTATTGGTTGTGTTAAAGAAATTAAGAATAATGAGTACAGAGTTGGTTTAACCCCAGATAATGTTGCTGACTATGTTCATAATGGACATCAGGTTCTCATTGAAAAAGGAGCTGGTATTGGCTCTGGCTTTGAAGACAAACAATATCAGGATTGTGGGGCAATATTGTTAGATAACAGTGCCGATATATGGAACAGAGTTGATTTGATGATTAAGGTCAAAGAACCTTTAGAGACCGAATATCAATATTTCCGTGAAGGATTGATTATCTATACTTACTTTCATCTGGCAAGTGATCAAAAACTAACAGATGAGCTTTTAAAAACCAAAGTAATCAGTGTAGCTTATGAAACCTTAGAAGAAAAAGATGGCAGTTTACCATTGCTTATCCCAATGAGTCAAATTGCTGGACGCTTATCCATCCAGGAAGGCGCTAAATATTTAGAAAAGCCTTTTGGTGGTTCAGGAGTATTGTTAAGTGGAGTTCCAGGAACCCACAAAGCCAACGTCACAATTTTAGGTGGTGGCAATGTTGGAACTAATGCAGCTAAGATTGCTGTTGGAATTGGGGCAAATGTTACTATCTTGGACATTAACTTAAAGAGACTTGAGTATTTAGATACACTATTTGGCAATTCAATTCAAACCCTTTTCTCCAGCCAAACCAATATAGAGAAATCTGTTGTCAATGCTGATTTAGTAATTGGGGCAGTGCTAGTACCTGGAAAAAGCGCACCTGTTTTGTTCAAAAAAGAATACTGCGCAAAAATGAGACCTGGATCAGTATTTGTCGATGTTGCCATTGACCAAGGTGGATGCAGTGAAACTTCACGGGTTACATCTCATGATAATCCAACATATGT
>CADBLN010000008.1 GCA_902795525.1 uncultured Erysipelotrichaceae bacterium
ATCATTGGAAATGTTGACCAAGCTTTTGGCCATCCACAATAGAACGCTAGTTGAGTAACAACCTCAACAACTTCTTCCTTGGTTAAGCCATGTTCTTTTCCAATAATCAAATGGGATTTTAATTGTGGATATAATCCTGCAGAGAATAGTGCTGATATGACAGCTAAGCTTCTATCCCTTGGGCTTAATTGTTCTTCTCTACTCCAAACTTCGCCAAATAATACATCATCATTTAGTTCCGCAAATTTTGGCGCAAGCTTTCCCAACTTATCTCTTCCGGCCGTTTGTTTTTTCATTTTAACTACCTTCTTTCTTCCAAAGCAACAAACCAACTACCATTGGTTCAGCTTAAACTCCATCACATCAAAAACCACATGGAAACTAATATAATCACAACCACATAAGCAAAAATTGAAATGAACTCAAATTGGCTCTCATCCTTACTAATGGTTTTTCGGTTAAAAAATATATACAGTAAAGACACCACAATCAAAAAGCAGCACAACAAGACCAGATAAAAGTATTTATTTACATTATCAAAATTCCGCCATGCTAAGATGCCGTAAATTAATAGTGCCAATGCTTGGATAATTAGTTTATTGTTTCTAGTCATACTACATACAAATTATCAATTTTTACTCTTTATTTCAACATAGTATAAAAATAATGCATTTTTTCTTCCATTAAATGACATAAACCACATGAATGTGACTGGATGAGGAAATGTCCTTATCACAAAAAATGGCATAGCCATTACTGACTATGCCATTAATCATAAAACTATTTTTACGCAATACCTGTTCCTTCATTCTTAGTAACAATTAAATACAATGACAGGGATATGATGGTAAACACTGTTAGAATTGCAGCCATCGCAGACGCATATCCATATGAACCTTTTGTTACTAATTCATAAACTGAGATTGTCATTGTTCTTGTCCTATATGTGAACAAGTAAATTGCTGTTGATAATTCCGTAATAATTGATACCCAAGACAAGATTGCTCCAGAGACAACACCATTAAGCATCATTGGTAATGTTACTTTCATAAAAGTCTTGGCCTTTGATGAACCTAATGAAATTGATGCTTCTTCAATTGTTTGAGGTATCTGTTGCAAGATCGCAACTGATGATCTGATTGTATAAGGCGAACGCCTTATAATCAGAGCTACAATCATTATGAACGGCCCCCCTGTCATTACAGGTAAACCCATGACACTCTTATTGAATGAAACAATAAGGGCAACACCTATTACAGAACCTGGAATAATATATGGCATCATTGTTAATATGTCTAATGCTGTATTCAAGGCATTTCTTCTTCTAACAACCAAGTATGCACATACTACCGCAATTAATACAACTAACAGTAATGCACTAACTGCTATTTTAACTGTATTCCAAATAGTATCTGAATATGCCTCTAAAACATACTTATAACTATTTAATGAATAACCTTTTTTAAATACAAGCCCACTCTCACTTGTTCTTTGGAAAGAACTATAAATAACATAAATTTGCGGTAAAAACGCCAAGAATGTTAAAGCATAACAATATAAATGCATCAAAAATGATTGCAATGGCTTTCCTTTCTTTGCTTCCACTGGATGCAAAGCGTTCATCGTGAAAGTGAATTTTGAATTAGCCCATTTTTGAACTAAGAAGATAATTGTAGTAATAATGATTGCGATTACACTCAATGCTGCTGCATAAGCCTTATTCTGTGACATTTCTCCAGAATACTGGTCATAAATCAACACCGTAAATACTTGATAACCTTTACCGATAAATACAGGAGTACCAAAATCCGCAAAAGCTCTCATAAATACTAACAATGCACTAGCTAGCATTGTAGGCATAATTAATGGAATTATTACCTTAACAAATCTCTTGAAACCTGTAGTTCCTAAATTTGAACTAGCTTCTATCAATGAATTATCAATGTTTTTCAATGCGCCTGAAACATATAGATATACTAATGAAATGAAACTTAGCGTCATAACTAAGACAATTCCATTAAACCCATAAATGCTCGGCATTTCAATGCTAAAGGTATTTCTCATAAACTTTGTGAAAATACCATTATTACCAGCGAAAACTACCCAAGAGAAGGCTCCAACAAATGGTGGAGACATACTACTTAAGATAATTAAGATTCTTAGTAATGATGCACCTTTAATCTTATAACATGTAGTGAAATATGCTAAAGGTGTTCCTAATAACAAAGCAAATAATGTTACAAAAATAGAAATCCTGAAACTGTGCTCTAGTGCCATGATATTGGATTTATTGTTAAAGAAATCCATATAGTTGACTAATGAGAACAATCCTGTTTCTTTATCTGTAAATGATTGTTTTACCAATGAGACCATTGGGAAAATCATAAAGAATATATAGAAGAGTAATAATAAACCTGATACAATTACCCAACTGTCATAATTCTTTTTTTGCTTTTGAACAACTTTCTTAGTATTACTCATAAGCAATCTCCATTATTTATTCCCATAAAGGTACTTATCGTTTTTTACACCTTGTACTAGGTTCTTTGAACCATCATTACTGAATACATTGATTTTTTCTTTTTTAATCTTTAAACGAACAGCGGTTCCGTTAGGTATGATTTCATCAATTAGTGATTCTTGAATCAACTCAAATCTTTCATCATCCTTATCTTCTGTTGGAATACTGCGAACTTCATCACTTGTAACATAATAGTGTGTATTTAAACCCAAGAAGATTGAATCATCAACCTTAGCGTGAATGCCTTCACTCTTGTCAATGACAACTTCCTCTGGTCTGATTGCTACAATTACATCCTGATCATGTCTTTCTTCCTCTAAGATGTTATCCATTTCAACTACATAACCATCCGCAAACTTTAATAAACACTTACCATCTTTAACTTCTAATTTGGCATTAACTAAGTTTGTTCTGCCAATGAAACTAGCTACAAACAAGTTAGCAGGTCTTTGATAAATGTCTTTAGGTTTTCCAATGTGTTGAATCTCACCAAGATTCATGACAGCGATTCTATCTGAAACACTCATTGCTTCTTCTTGATCGTGAGTAACATAAACATTTGTAATGCCAACTTCTTTTTGAATCTGTTTAATGACTGTCCTCATTTCAACTCTCAATTTAGCATCCAAGTTACTCAATGGCTCATCCATCAATAGCACATCAGGTTTGATGACCAATGCTCTTGCCAGTGCTACACGCTGTTGCTGACCACCAGAAAGTCTTTCAGGCATTCTGTCTTTATACTCATCTATGTGCATAAGTTTCATGAATTCATCAGTCAACTTATTCATTTCTTCTTTAGACATTTTGCGGTTTTTCAAACCAAATTGAACATTCTTTTCAACTGTTAAATGAGGGAAAATTGCATAGTTTTGGAAAACCATACCAATATTTCTTTTAGCTGGGTCAATGTCATTAATTCTTCTATCGCCAAAAAAGAAATCTCCCCCTTCAATAGAGTTAAATCCAGCAATCATCCTTAATAATGTTGTTTTTCCACAACCAGATGGTCCTAACAAAGTAAAGAATTCACCATCCTTAACTTCTAGAGACAGATCTGGAATAACAACATTATCACCATAGGCTTTGACTGCATGATTAATTTTGATGCCTACACTCATAATAACCCTCCCGTATTTAATTTTAATAGAAGGAAAAGAGTAATTACGAACGTAATAACCTCATCCGAATCACTCTTCTCCTAAACTTTATAAACTAATTATTTTTTAGCGTTATATGCATCTAACAATTCAGTCCATTTTGCTCTCCAAGTAGCTGTTTGAGAAGCAATATACAATTCATCTTGTAAGAATACGTTAGGGATTTCATCAAAAGTCTTGATGCCCTTAACGATGTTAGTCTTAGTAGTGATGATTGGACGTAAAGTTGTACATGTATATAAATCTTGTCCTTCTTCTGAAATTAAGAAGTCGATGAATAATTTAGCTAAGTCCATATTTGGAGCATTCTTAACGATTGCTGCAGCGCATGGAGTCCAGTTATTTCCTTCTTCAGGATAAATCATAGTAATATCATCTGCTTCATCTTTCAACAATTGTAATGCTGGGTCTTCATAAGTAACACCAATAGCAGCTTCACCTTGAGCTACGTTCTTATAAACTGCTGAAGATGAACTTAATACTGTTCCATCAACAACTTCAATGAACTTACCAACATATTCCCAACCCTTATCTAGATTTAGGGTATCCCATTTGTTGTCTTTGCCTTCACCAAATAGGTATAGCATTGCAACCATTTCTTGCCATGCACTTGAAGATTTAACAGGGTCTCCTGATAATACTTGACCTTTTAATTGAGCTGCATGGTCAATTAAGCTTTGGTAACCAGTGATTTCTTCTGTTTTAACACCTAACTTGTTCAAAATAGCTGTGTTAATAACAAATGCTGTGTTGCCACTTAAACCAAAGTTTGTGAAATAACCAGCGCTTTCACCAGTATTGTTCTTATATTCTTCTGGCAAATTAGCAACATTTGGTGAAGTATACTGTTCCCATAAGCCTTGGTTATTGAACCACTTTTCAGTGTTCATACCACCCCACATAACATCACATTGTGGGTTTTCAGCTTCTGCTTGAATTCTTGATAAGCAGTCGCCAGTACCTAAAGATACGATTTCTAATGTAACGTTAGGATACTTTGTTGTGAAACCAGGTCTGATTGCGTTGATCTCACCATTTGAGTTAGGTGAATATACAACAACTCTACCAGTTACAGATACATCTGGTTCAATACGTGCCAAAATTTCTTTTTGCACATCTGCAGCTGTTTTTTCGCTGCCTTCGTTACCACCTTGGTTTCCTCCATTGTTTTCAGAAGTACATCCAAACATAGTAACAACCATTAGTAATGACAATAGCATTGCTAACAATTTTTTCATGGATTAATTTCCTCCTTCTTGCGATTTTATGAAACCGCTTTCTTTTATTAATTATAACCCATTTATATTTAAATGCAAAATTTATGTAAATATTAAAAGCAATTCTATATCAACGCAGCTTAAATGATTATTATTTTCA
>CADBLN010000009.1 GCA_902795525.1 uncultured Erysipelotrichaceae bacterium
CAACTCAGCTAGTTTCATCCCTGCTACAACACCAGAAACATAGCGGGATTGATATACACGAGTAAAGGCATTTGAAAAGTTTGGCAGACCACTAATTGCAGCGGTATCACCAGTAGCAGCAACAAAAGCAACATCTGGATACTCTTTAGCTGCTTCCTGCATATAAGACTGATGCCCATAGCTATTTGAAAATACTGCTGTACAACCATTTTCAACTAAATCTACTGCGGCATCATAGCACGCTTGAGTTTCGCCAATAGTATACTTCCATACTAATTGATCATCACTGATGCCATTAGCTTTTGCGGCTTCTTTAATACCTTCAATATGCGCATAAGTATAGCCTTCATTTTCGTCCCCAACTAAAATAAGGCCGATTTTTAGTTTTGGTGTTTCATTTCCACCTTGACTTGATGAACAACCTGCTAAACTAACCACAATCAGCATGGTTGTCACTAATAGAGAAAGAATTTTTTTCATAAGTACCTCCCATTTCCTTCTTATAACTAAAGAACTGTGTTCTTAATTACCAAAACAGAAAAGGAATCGAATTCCGCTTTTTCCCCTTAACAGAACTCAATTCCTTCTTCACTCATTTTCATAATGCGTACCAAAGACTCTATGCGTACTCCTTGTGCTCTTAACTCCTTGCCCCCTTTTTGGTAAGCCTTTTCGATTACAATCCCGCAGCCCACTAATTGGCAGCCTGCTTGAGACACAATTGAGATTAATGCTCCCAAAGCTTCTCCTTGGGCTAAAAAATCATCCAAGATGAGAACCTTGTCTGTTGGCTTTAGATATTGTTTAGCGACACTCACCACAAAATCCTGATTCCTCGTATATGAGTGAACAGAGCTGTGATAGCTTTGTTCAGACATGTTATTAGCTGTACCTTTCTTCGCAAACACCACAGGAGCAAAATTAAAAAATTGTGAGGTTGCAAAACTAACCGCTATTCCACTAGCTTCAATTGTTAGTATCTTTGTAACATCACAATCTTCAAACCTTTTTTTAAACTCTGCACCAATCTGATGCATGAAAGCAGTATCGATTTGGTGGTTAAGAAAACTGTCTACTTTGAGCACATCTTTCTGCAAGATGACCCCGTCCTTAATGATGCGATTCTTTAAAGCATCCATGGCAGTTTCCTCCGAAAAAAATATACTCCAATTATCTTATAAGCCAAATACAATTGCAAGTATATTTTTATCTTTTTTTCAAAATTTAATTTCTATATTTACGTAAACTTAATTCTTCCTGTTTGAATAGCTAATCATCAATCTTCCTTCACCTCTAATTGTCAACTTAGAACAATTAGCTGGAACAAATACTGATTCGGTGTATTTCAATTCATTCTTCTCATTTTCACATTCTATTTCCAGGTCATTCTTTACTGCTGTAATGATGAAGAAGGTGTGACCATTTGGGGTTAAATTATATTCATTAACGACATCAACCAAGTTAACATAATACTCATTACATCTTTCTACTTGCATGATGGTAGTAGCATCTTTTTTTGCCAATGAGAAATGTTTTATGTTAGGCTGGTTTTCAAAGTGAGCAACATCAAAGGATTTTTCGATATGCAATGGTCTTTCATTGCCATTAGCGTCCTTTCGATGGTAATCAAAGAAACGATATGTTGTATCACTGTTAGTGCCGACTTCTGCACACATTATTCCTTTTCCTAACGCATGTAAAGTTCCATAAGGTATTTTAATATAGTCTCCTTCACGAACAGGAATCTCTCTTACCAAATCCATCAGCCTATCTTCTTCAATTGCCTGACGCACTTCATCGGGGTCACAAGTTTTAACACCTGCAACAATGGAAGCCCCTTCCTGAGCTTCAATCACATACCATGATTCTGTTTTTCCTAAATCATTATCATGTTCTAAAGCATAATCATCATTTGGATGAACCTGGATAGATAAAGCTTCATCCGCATTCAAAATACACATTCTTAAAGCTTGATTTAAAGTCTTATCCCCCAACATTTCAGGATGTTCAGTAACAACATTAATTAATAATTGCCCATCGAATTCACCACCATCAATTGTCAATGGGGCACTATGGTGAAACCCTACATCCCAACTCAAACCAGCTTTTTCCTGTTGTTCTCTAATTTGAGCAAGTCTTTCTCCAGCCCAAATGGTTTTGTCATAACGTGTCTTACATTTAATTGGTTTCATGAATACATCTCCCAAATCAATTTTATGACATCACTTTTTTTGTTGCAAGTTAACACATTAAATAAGATAATTAGCTTACAAGGAGATTAATAATTTATGTGTGTTTTTTGTAATATAATTGAGGGCACTATCCCAAGTTATAAAGTTTATGAAGATAATGACATCATCGCAATTTTAGATATTTCACAACTGACTAAAGGACACACTTTAGTTATTCCTAAAAGACATTTTACAAGCATCTATGATTGTGATGAAGAAACCCTCCAAAAACTAATTGTCGTAGTGCAAAAACTTGCAATTAAGATAAGCGAGAAATTAGAGGCAAAAGGTTGCAACATCTTAAACAATAATAACCCTGAAGCTGAACAATCAGTTGACCATTTACACTTCCACATCATTCCAAGATATGGCGATGAAGATTGTCAGTTATCAGCTTTCAAACCAACTCATCCAGAATACGATCTAGCAGAAGTATTAAATCAATTAAAATAGGCAGGAGAATTAATTCTCCTGCCCTTCATTTGTAGTTTCGCTAGCCTCAACACTGTTTAAGTTAATCGTATTCCTTATTCCGTTGATGCTAATTCGTTTAGAACTGTTGTTGTCTACCTTTAAATAGTTTATGACATTATCGATACCTTCAACCTGTTGGTGAATCCTTTCAGAATTAACCCACAAGTTACCATAACTATCTGCTACATCTAAATTGTAATTATTTAGTGAATCAAGAATACTGATAGTCGCGTTTCCAGTAACTTGGCCAACGCTTAAATCATCAAACCAGCTATTTCTCAACACAACATTTCCATAATTGCTAACTAGGGAAAGCTTGTTCACATTAATATAATTCACATCACAGTTTCCATTAATGCTATTGAAATGAAAACTATTTAAAGTAATATCACTAGCTATAACTGGACCATCAACTGTCGTCACATTAGCGTTAAATGTAGTGTTTTCTGGAATATACACAGTAATTGTGTCTATTTTTCTTTTACTTTGATAGAACAGATTATCTAAGTCTTCACTGCGCTCAACCATTTTTAAAACTATTGAGTTACCATTTGCTGTATATTGAATACTATTATCACTCTTTTGAAAATATGTTAATTTCACTTTATCATCAGTACTTGGTAAGAAAACAACTTTATGATCAACGCATTCAATACTAAGGCTATTCACATGCTTTGAATCAGCTTCTTGGAACACTTCAATATAAGAAGCAGACTTATTTGCACTAGGTTGATAGAAAACAAAATAACCTACCCATACAGCTAGGATGATTATAGCTAAAGATATTAGAATATAAGCTAACCAATTATGCTTCTTTTCCATCTTCTCACCATTAAAATTATACCATGATTGAACCTTTAAATTGAAATATAGTTGTTTAATCGCTAATCTCTTGACAAGCTTTTTCGATAAACTATAATTATATATGGTTAGCACTCAAAGGTTGAAAGTGCTAAAGGAGGGCTTTATGATTAAACCATTGAATAGTAACGTTCTATTAAAAAAAGAAGTAATTGAAAATGTAACCAACAGTGGCATTATTTTATCAACAAGTGAAAGTCAAGAAGACAACGTTGGTGTTGTAATTGCTGTTGGACCAGGAAAAGTTGTTGATGGAAAAAAAGTTGCAATGACAGTTAAAGAAAACGATAAGGTTATCTTTGATAAATATGCAACCACAACAATTAAATACAAAGATGAAGAATATTTATTGATTGAAGAGTCAAAGATTCTTGCTGTTGTTGAATAGGAGGAACAAATTATGGCAAAAGAAGTAAAGTATTCAAAAGATGTAAGAACAAAAATGTTAACCGGTGTTGATACTTTAGCTAATACTGTAAAAGTTACACTAGGACCTAAAGGACGCAACGTGGTTTTAGAAAGAAGTTATGGGTCACCATTAATCACTAATGATGGTGTCACAATCGCTAAAGAAATAGAACCTGAAGATAAATATGAAAACATGGGCGCTAAATTAGTTTATGAAGTTGCCAATAAGACTAACGATGTTGCTGGTGATGGAACAACTACTGCTACCCTACTTGCACAAGCAATTATGCATGGTGGTATCGATTGTGTTGAAAAAGGCAGCAATCCAGTTTTGTTGAAATCTGGAATGGAAAAAGCTGCGAAGTTGATTGCCGAAAAGCTTCTAGAGCAGACAAAACATGTTTCTACTTCAAAGGATATTGCTCAAGTAGCATCTATCTCAAGCGCATCTGATGAAATCGGCGATTACATTGCCAAGGCAATGAAAGTAGTTGGTAACGATGGGGTTATCACTGTTGATGAATCAAATGGTTTTGAAACTGAATTAGAAATCGTTGAAGGCATGGAATATGACAAGGGTTATATGTCACCATACTTCGCAAGTGATAGAGAAAAAATGCAATCAGAACTTGAAAACCCTTATATTCTAACAACTGACCAAAAGATTAGTTCTATTCAGGACATTCTTCCATTGTTAGAAAAAATAGTTCAAGCAAACAAACCATTATTGATTATTGCTGAAGATATTGATAATGAAGTATTAACAACTTTAATTCTTAATAAGTTACGTGGAGCCTTCAATGTTGTCCCTACAAAAGCACCAAGCTTTGGTGACTCCCAAAAAGCAATGCTCGAGGACATCGCCATTGTTACTGGAGGAAAGTTTATAGCTAAAGATTTAGCTATGGATTTAAAAGAAGTAGAATTAGAAGATTTAGGAACAGCTAATAAAGTTGTTGTTAAAAAGGATTCTACTACAATCGTTCGTGGTAATGGTAATGCTCAAGTCATTAAAGATAGAGTTGCAGAGCTAAAAGGACAAATTGAAAAGAGTAATTCAGAATATGACAAAAAACGTTTGAATGAACGTCTAGCTAAGCTTACAAGTGGTGTTGCAATCATCAAAGTAGGTGGCGCAACAGAAAGCGAAATGAAAGAGAAAAAGCTAAGAATTGAAGACGCTTTAAACGCCACAAAAGCCGCAATCAGTGAAGGTATCATTTTAGGTGGTGGTGCTGCACTGGCAAACATTTATAAGGATTGTAAAGATATCCTTAAAGGTGAAAATGTCGATGAGCAAAAAGGTATCAATGTAGTCTTTGAAGCTATCCTGTTGCCTTTATATCAAATTGCTGAAAACGCTGGATATGATGGTAATGAAATTGTGAAAGAACAATTAACTAAAAAGGCCAATGTCGGTTTTGATGCTAAAAAAGGTGAATGGGTAGACATGTACAAAGCCGGTATCGTTGACCCTACCAAGGTAACAAGAAGTGCCGTGTTAAATGCAACATCAATTGCTTCGCTGTTTGTAACTACTGAAGCTGGTGTTGTAGCTAAGGAAGACCCTAATGCTGGCATCGCAAATGCCTTATCAGGATTAGCCGGTGGCGGACAAGGTATGTATTAATGAACTTTAGGGAAGTTAACTTCCCTTTTGTTTTGCTTAAAATATGAGATAATGAAAAAAATGTAACCCTTGATGAATCATTTACGCTATATAGGGTGAAGGACCTCAAAAGGAGGGGTTCCATGGAAGATTCAAAAATTGTGGACCTATACTTGGCTAGAGATGAATCAGCCATCACTAGCAGTGCTGATAAGTATGGGCAGAAACTCCTAAGAATTGCCAATAATATACTAGATAATTGGCAAACAGCAGAAGAGTGTGAAAATGACACTTATTTTGAAGCGTGGAAATTAATTCCTCCTCATGAGCCAAGAACTTATTTGTTTGCTTTTCTTGCTAAGATAATTAGAAATCTTGCCTTAGACCAATGTCGTAAAAACAACAGTCTAAAAAGAAAGGCCATCTACAATCAATTGACTCGAGAAATGGAGGAATGTATCCCCTCTTCAAGCGATACGGCCAAAGAAGTTGCCGGTAATCAATTAGAAGAGACGATCAATTCCTTCTTGAGAAATTGTTCTGATGATTCTAGAAACATTTTTGTTAGAAGGTATTATTTCTTTGACTCAATTGATGAGATTACTAATCGCTATGGTTATGGCAAAAGCAAAGTAAAAGTAAGTCTGTTACGCACTAGAGAGGCTCTTCGCAAACACCTTGAGAAAGAAGGTTACCTGCTATGAAGAAAGATGATTTATTAATAGCTATAGGTGGTATTGACCCAGCTTACATAAAAGCTGCTGATGTTGAAATTAAACATCCAAAGATCATTAAATGGAACTATTTTTTAGCTGGAGCCATTCCAATTATCCTAGTTGCATTTTTAATACTACCAATAACAAAAGCAAGTAAGAATGCCATTCCTGCAGAGCGCGACATCAAAGTGAATAATAAAACTTCTTATGAATTTTTTGAAATACAACGTGAGGAAGCCAATGATGCCAATCCTGAGTATTTCAGCATTTTAGAAAAAATTGTTCTTCCTAAGGGATTAAGCAAGACTAACACTTATCTTATTTGTTCAGGTAACGATTGTGATTCTCAAAACAACTATCAGATTGTTTACAGCAATGCGGATGATTCAAAAAATGTAATGGTTTCACTATCTGACACAAATGAGATTATTGATAGTTATTCATTAGAAAGCAACTCTGATGTATACACAATAATTGCTGATCACAAAGTAAAAATATTTAAATATGAAAATAAATATATTTCTTTGTTTAATTTAAATGGCATTAATGTGAAAATAGAAACCAATGGATTAACAGAAGAAGAATTCGTAGCTGTACTTGAATCTATTATTCAGGAGGGCTAACATGAAAAAACTATTTATATCACTATTGGTGCTTATTTTGATAATGGGCTGCAGTAGCAATAAAAACAACACTGGTAACTTCACAACTACAAACTTTACTAGTGATGAAAGTATTAGCAGCTTCCCAAAAGAAGTGGCAGTAGATCACAAAACACAA
>CADBLN010000010.1 GCA_902795525.1 uncultured Erysipelotrichaceae bacterium
AGTGATGATTCTTAAAGCCTGTTCTCTGTTTTGAATCTGGCTACGTCCATCTTGGCAGTTAACTGTAATACCAGTAGGTTTATGAGTAATTCTTACTGCTGAGTCTGTCTTGTTGATGTGTTGGCCACCTGCACCAGAAGCCCTGTGAGTTTCAAACTCCAAGTCTTCAGGGTTGATTTGAATTTCAGGGTCATCAACATCAGGAACAACTAAAACGGTTGCGGTTGAAGTGTGAATTCTACCAGCTGATTCAGTCTTTGGCACACGTTGAACGCGGTGAGAACCGGATTCAAACTTCATTTCTTTGTATACATCATTGCCTTTCATAAGGAAAGATATTTGTGAAAAACCACCAGCTTCACTTTCTTCAGCTTCATATAACTGAATCTTCCAACCTTTTGTTTCAGCATATTTGCTATACATTCTATACAAGTCACCAGCGAAGATGTTTCCTTCGTCTCCTCCAGCTGCACCTCTAATTTCAAAGATGGCACTGCAAGCATCGTTTGGATCTGTTTCAATTAACAATACTTCCAGGTGATCTATTAACTCTTGTTGTTTTTGTTTAAGGTCTTCTAGCTCTAAAGAGGCCATCTCTCTTAAGTCGGGGTCTTTTAATAATTCTTCATCATCGTTTATTTGCTGCATAATCTCCAACAGTTGATGATAAGCATTTACAGGAGCTACTAATGAGGATTGTTCTTTACTAAGTTTGGCATATTCACGAGAATCAGAAAAAGAGGTATTCATTAACAAATCATTGATTTCATCATACCTTTGACTCATTCCTTGTAATCTTGCGAGCATCTTATCCATAATATCAGTTCTCCTTGCCTTTTAAATTATACATATTATAAGGAGCTATCGCAAACAAGATGTTATAATTTAAATAAGAGGCTAGCCATGAAGAAGATAATTGAATTTAGTTTAAGAACACAACCGGCTTTACAGGCTGGAGATAGAGTCTTCTATGAAGACACTTTTGAGATTCCTTATGAAATGAATTATGTTAGTGCGATTAATGTTTCTTTAAAAGAGAATTGTTTAATATATATGGAGTCACATAGGGAAAACTTTTTAACTGATAATCGAAAAGTTGAAGTTGGTGAAGAATTTATATGTGAACTAACAAAGCTTTGTGAAGAATATGAACTTAGCAGGTTGGATGGAATATATGAACATATACAAGGGATTCCTGAAATAAGTCACACATTCTTGCAGATCGAGTATGATGATGGGACTAAAGTAGTATGTTCTGATAACAGTGCAGCATTGATGGCTAGGGAATTTTGTCGGGATTTGATTAGTTTGTGTCGAAAAGAAACCAAGCTGGATGAGTATTTAGAACAAGGTATATTTGATTACATATTTATTCAAACTTATGATTATAAAGATATCTACTTGCGTAAAATATTTATTGAAAAGATAAATGGGATAAATAATCTAGAGATAAATGTTCTAGATAGCAAGGAAGGTATCTATCCAAGAGTATTCCGAAAATATAAAGTGGAAATTGGTGATGACTATTACCAACAAATAGAAAAGATTATAAAAGATAATGATTTATTGTTGGTTCCTTCGCAAACATCAACTAGAAATGATTATACAATCTATATGTATCTCAGAATAGGTAATGATTATTATAGTTTAATCAGCAATCAAAACTTCAATAATTCCCAACAAGAAGCACTTAAGAAGATAGTTGATATCTTCAGCGCTAAAATTGAACTAGCAATTTAATTGAAATAGAATAAGAATATGAATGAAAAGTTAAACCAAATAGTTAGAATTGCTAAGAATAAAAGCTTTTTCTACCACAATTTGTATAAAGACATTGATAGTTTTGAAGAAGCTCCTTTTATGGTTGAAAAGGATGCGATAGATAATTGTTTGAGTTTGAACATTGATAAAATGTCCAGGATAGTTTCAAAAAGCTATGTGAAGGATTTTGTGCGCTGTTATAGTCAGCATAGCAGGCAATTATTTGTGGAGACGTGGATTAAGAAGTTGGCTCTATTTAAGCCTTTGGGGAAAGTGTTAATTGTTTGTGGCAAGAAAGAGAAAATTGCTCTGGTTGAAGTGATAAAAGATGCGGTTGAGATTTGTGATGGTGAAGTTGTTTATCTGTTGCCTGGTCAACCATTAAGTAAGGGCTCACAACTAATTAATGATCCATCAATAAGCACAATCATTTCGACAGATAAGGCTTCACTGGCTCTAGGGCAGTATTCCCACAAGGTTGGACTGCATCCTAACCTCAAGCAGGTAATAACGCTTGGAAAGGAAAATAATAAAGCCATTAACCAAAGAATAAATAAGTATTTTAATTGTGAAATGCATCATGGCCTGTATATAGATGAATGCGAATGCTTGTTGGGATTTGATGAAGGTAAAGATGGATATGTGATTGATGATAACTACCACATTGAAATAGTTGATAATGATAAAAACATACTAGGTAATGGTGAATATGGAAAACTATGTTTTACAACTATTAATGATGATTGCCAACCATTAATTAGATATCAAACAAATCTATTTACCAGAATAAGAAGGGATAATGGAAGGGTTGATTATGTAACTTCATCAGAAATGGACAATAATCTATATAGATTTGAAGGTCTAATTGATTATTACATAGACGATAAAGTAAACATTGTGGCTTTAAGTCAGATAGATGAAGAAAGATTGTATAGAGAGGTTGGAAAATACAACAATCTAGAAGTGAACATAAAGTATGTTAGTGACTATATAACTGAGTAAATATGTGGTAATTAAATTACCGCATATTTTTGTACATACCGAATGTTATTATGTTTCATGATGTAAAATATTGACCCCACTTATAGATGTGATACAATTATATTGTATCAAATATAAATGGAGGTATTTTATGAGCATTTATGATTACACACTATTAGATGGAAAAGGAAACACTGTTGAACTAAAAGATTATCAAGGGAAAGTTATGATGGTTGTGAATACAGCAACTGGTTGCGGCTTTACCCCTCAATACAAAGATATAGAAGAAATTTATGAAAAGTATCATGAACAGGGATTTGAAGTTATTGATGTACCTTGTAACCAATTTGCAGGTCAAACACCTGAAAGTGATGAAGAGATTCATGAATTCTGTACTTTGAAGTACAATACTCAATTCCCTCAAATGAAAAAATCAGATGTTAATGGTGAAAATGAATTACCACTATTCACTTACTTAAAGAGTCAAAAAGGTTTTGAAGGATTTGGCAAAGGACCAATGGCTTTAGCGATGAACGCAATGTTAAAGAAAATTGACAAAGATTATAAGAACAACCCTGACATTAAATGGAATTTTACTAAGTTCATTGTTGATAGAGAAGGTAATGTTGTGGCTAGATTTGAACCAACAGCTTCAATGAAAGAAGTTGCCGATTGCATAGCACAATTAATCTAAAATGTACGAACAACTGAAATTAGAGAATCAAATATGTTTTCCATTGTATGCGGCTAGTAGAAAAGTTACTAGTTTATACACACCACATTTAAAAGAATTGGGGTTAACTTATACACAATATGTAACAATGTTAGTGTTGTGGGAAGAACAATCTTGTAAGGTTGGAGATCTTTGTGAAAGATTATTTCTAGACAATGGTACTGTTACACCTTTATTGAAGAAACTGGAAAAAGATGGTTTACTAACAAGAACTAGAAATAAAGATGATGAAAGAATAGTAGAAGTAGCACTTACAAAGAAAGGAATTGCCTTGCAGGAAAAAGCTAAAGATATACCAGCTAAAGTTGGTGGATGTATTCCTTTAAGTGAAAAGGAAGCAATTAGTTTATATACAACATTAAAGAAGATACTAGATGATAAGTAGGAACTAAATTCCTACTTTTTGTATGTCGAAATTATTTTGACACGTGTCAAAAAAATAGTATATTCTCATTCATGATTTGTTATGCAAAAATGAAGATGTAAGGATATTATCTATTATGCACATACTTTAGGAAATGGGGGGTATAGATATGGTGTCATATATATATGATTGGTTTTTTTGGAGAGAAGTCTATAACAAGCTTGGGCATTTAGCGTGTGCAGGAATTCACAATATAGTATGTTATCTTGTTTTAATTCTTTGCGTGATAAGAGCTATCAAA
>CADBLN010000011.1 GCA_902795525.1 uncultured Erysipelotrichaceae bacterium
ATGTCTTTTTTGTTAATCATTTGTTTAGCCTCCCCCACACAGAAATAAGTGATAGTTGTTTTTCCGACGCCTTCAATCTTTTTAATGCTTTTTCCAATGTTCCATCTTCTAACAACCCACACCATGGTTTATCAGTGCAACGTGCTAGTGATTGAAACATGGATATGCATGTTAGTATTTCTTACACATTCACCTCATCCACAATATCTCTTTCTAACTCATGATATAGTTTTTCATCTTCTGAATGATTCATTTTTATTTATATTCCCATATTCGTATTCAACAATTTCATCAAATGTTTCCTTTATTTCATCATAATTATCTACAGTACAATATCTATAATCATTCTTATAAATCACATATTGTCTATCATTATGTTCATGATGTCTTACTTCATAAAGATTCCCATTCATTTCTGTTTTATCAAAGTACATATTTCTATTTCCCTCACTTTACAGTTTTTTGTTAATGTCGAAATAGGTTTCTCTTAGCCAATGTTTAAACTCTTTCTTACTGCTAACTTCAATTGTATCCATTACTGAAGTCGATCCGGTCGCATATGGTGACCAATCTGGTTCTGATGAATCATAACCTATTAACTTTCCCAAGATAATCCAGTCAGAATCTTTAACCCACATCCCGTTCTCCCATAGATAGAATCTATGTTTTGTTTCTCTACCAAAAGTTTTTCTGTCATTCAACCAATAATATGTTGTTTTATCCAATGTTCCATTCCTCCTTGTTCAATTCATTTGCTAAATATCTAAGATCTATTTTTAAATTGTTGTAATCTTTAACATGTTCGAAATCGTCTTCATCAACACTGTGCTGATGACCATCATCACCAATCATCATGCATAAATACTTGCCATTGCAAGAACAATAATATTTTCTGCCTTTTTTGAAATGAATGCTTTCTTCACCAATGTATCTATATTCACCATACACATATAAATTGCTATTATCACCTATTTCATCACTATAACAAGTCCTGTAACGCCATGGTTCCAACTCATCTACGATATCTTGAATTTCTTCAATACTTTCATATTCCTCTTTTAGTTTTATCCCCTTATTCTCTAGATACATTTTGTTTCTATTTGACAGCATTAATGATTTCAAAGGATATGCACCATTAACTTTTGAAAGGCTAAGACTGCAATATTTCACATTATCTTCCATAAGCTCCTTTACTACTATTTTGTCCTCCTTGTTGTAGGTTCTTTTTAGCTCTTTGAACATAACTCACCCCCTAGTAATCAACTAAATAAATTGATATTGAAATCTTCACCATAAACTGTAAGTCTTTAATATCATTAACCTTCGCAACCAACAATTTTCCTGCATCCATTAACTTTGAAAAGACTACATTATCCTTCTCTGGAACATAGCCTAATTTCCTTCCTAAATTATCTTCAACCTTAATTGCCCTTTCATCATACTTGTTTTGTTCCCTCTTTAAGTTCAACTTATCGTTGATCTTAACTTCTTTTAAAGCTGTATCATCTTCTAAATATGATGTTCCGGCCACAAAAGTATCAAACAAATGAATCTCATTTACCAAAGGTTTAATGATTTCAGATAAACCCTTGTCTTCCATTACAGTTAATAAGCTTTCTTGTTTAATTGTTAATTCATTTTTCATGCGCTTAACCTCACAATGTTGAATCCATTTAATACTTCATCTAATTCTGCACAATAATCTTTAAAGCTTTGTATTTCATCTTCCAATTCTTCCCTATATTCTTTAACCTCATTTTCATCTTCTAAAATGAACTTATATTGATAAGGATTCTTAGAAATTATTTCATCAATTTGCTTTAAGACCTTTTCAATCTTCTCTTCGACATCTGGAATCTCAACATCAATTCCTTTTTCTCCAATTGACTCCAAGTATTGCTCAACCTTGAACTTTAATTCTTGTAACTCATCCAATTGGTTGTGATTGTAAGCAATCACAATTTGAAACCATAAGCTCCTAATGTTTTCATCCTTAGCCAAATCAGGTCTTTTGTCAGGGTGAATTTTTTTAGCTAAATAATAATAGATTTCCTTAATCTTTCTTAAATTGAAGCCTGAAACAGTTCCACTTTCCTTAACTGCTTGGTTGTCATTAATCATGTCTTGCAACTCACTGTAATAATCAAACATCACACTCTCAATATAATTATCCAGTTCATTTTGATTAATTGTTTTCCCTTGGTTTAAGCATTTTTGACAATAGGCAATCTGTTTCTTCCTTTTAATGCTTTCAATCTTCAATCTGAAAGCTTCAACCAACAAATCACCAAACTCTTTCATGAAGCTTATGCCATATTGTTCTGCTTTCTTTTTAATGGAATCTCTCCTCAACAACAACTTTTCATATTCTGAATATCTTGAATCTTTTACTTTAATTAAATCCATTGTATCCCCCTTTCTAGCTCCGCTAATCTCTTCTTTGCTTTTGGATAGCCAGCCTCTAATGCCTTTTGATAGTTTTCCTTAGCTAGATCATATTCATGCATCTTCAAATAAACATCTCCAATTCCCAGATAAGCCAACTCTCCTCTTTCTAAATCTTGTCTGAAATACTTAAGTGCTAGTTCATAACAACCACTGTCTTCATAGTAAGAAGCTAACTGAAATTCCCACCTGCAACTATCAACTTTTACAAGATAATTCAATACCTCTAGATATAGGATTCCTTCATCTTCACTTAGATTGTTTTCATCCAAGGAAAAAATAATCCTATAAGCAAGTTCTTTATTCATTTTCATTGTGCATCACCTCGCATTCATATAAGCCAAAATAGACTTGAGTTAATGCTTTTCCATCAATTTCGCAATTATTGAAGAACTCAGTCACATCTCTAAACCACTTTCCTTCAAACATAATTGCCATTCCATTTTCATCTTTACTGCTTTCAATGTGATACTTCTTTCCTTTGTACTTAAAGCTCACTTTAGTTGGTTGTTTTAAAATGAAGAACAAATCATATAAGTCAAAGTCAATTTCATCTACCTCAATCAACTTGTATAAATCTTCTATCAACCATTTCATGATATTTAAATCACCAAAGAAACCAGTATGATACAACCTTTCTGCCAAAAACTTTTTAGCTTCCAAATACAAGTTAACAGCTTCATCTATATTGCCTTCCTCACTTCTGATTCTAGCCAACCTAGTGTAAACTTCTGGCAATGGATCTCCTAACGATACCGCATCTTTTACATCTTCTTTTAAATCCTCTATTATCTGACAATACTTTTCATAATCTTTCTCAACAAAATAGCCATTCTTATACATATCTGCTATTTTTACTTTCGCTAATAATGAGCCCTTTTCAACAGCCTTTGTATAATACTTGAAAGCCTTTTGATAATCAGGTTCACCAGTCCTCCCATAGTAATAGATGTAACCTAATCCCTCTGGTGCCCAACTATCACCAAAGCTATCAGCCATCATGTAATACTTCAAAGCCAGATCATATTGTTTTTGACCGTAGTAATAGCCTCCCAACTCAACCATGTAGCTGGTGTTGTGAGTCTCTTCAATTAATATTTCCAAAGATTCTGTATACATGAAGATTTCTTCTTCACTTAGTACAGATTTTCTTCTTAATTGCTCAACTGTTTTTAGTGCCTTTTCATTCATATTGCCACCTCACACTAAAATTTTACATACTATTAATAATATACAGTGTCCAATTTAGTGGACTGACAATATCTGTGCTTTCCAAGCTGAATGATAAACCATTAGGTATAAAAAATTAGGGAACAAGATAGTTATTCTCAAACCAATCTGTTCCCTAAACCTTCTAAATAGCAATTAGTATTATTAATCAACAAACACTACTGCCAACCATTCTCTTAGAAATCATCATCACCAGTTCCCAAGATAATATCCCACAGGCTTCTTCTACTCTCACCTTTTTTTCTTTTTATCCTCATCATAATAATAGGTCTTCCCTGTTTCAAAATAACTTGGCTTGCTGGTGCCTACTTTCTTATTATTCTTATCATAGTAAGTTGTCTCATGACCAAAGAATATGTCTTTTTGACTTTTGCCCATTTCTTTACCACTGGCATCAAAATAATTAGTTTGTCCTGACCTAAACCAATCAGGCTTACTTGAGCCTATCTTTTTGCCATCTTTGTCATAATAAATAGTTTCATTGAAGAACATGCTTTTTCTGCTATAAGCAACTTTCTTACCATTTTCATCAAAGAATTCCTTTGTCATAAGCACTCCTTTTCATAGTATCTGTACTAATTAATTATAACACTTACTTCCTCACCCACTGTACATACCCTTAAAATTTGCATGCAACAAATTATAAAGTTTCATCAAAGTGTAGCAAGTCTTTGCAGTTTTTATTATTATTAAAACATAAGGAGAAAAAAGGAATTCATGAACATCCAAAAAACAACTTAAAACATCGATTATTTATTCGATTAATTGTCTTGGTTTTTGCCTTTGTTATGTTTATCCCCCAGATGACAGTCAAAGCTGCAGGAACAATTACAGACCAAAACAACAATAGCTATAGCTCATTTGCTGATGCTATCGCTGCAACTAACGAAGGAGACAATTTAGAATTAACAATCAGCGGCTCTTTTACAGAGAATATTGATATTTCTAAAAACATTAATGTCACTATCACTTCTGAAGCTGACACCTCTATTTCCGGCGTTATCATCTTGAATAATGGTTCCTTGACCATACAGGGAACAAGTGCAAACAAGCTTGCTGTTAATGGAACCATGGATATCAACAATGGTACATTTGAAGCTGATTATCTTAATGTTACAGGCACTATTACCATAGGTCATCCAAACGCTGCCAAAACTTTAGCTACAATTAAGAATACTGACATTAATTCCAGTAGTGAAGGTATATTTCTTCACGATAAAAACACCAAACTTGAATTATTAGATAATTGTACTATCAATGCTGTTTCAGGAATTGTGGTCAACAGCGGTGCAGATATAGGGACCATTTCAAACAGTAATATACAAGGTTCTTTTTATGGTGTTAGAGTACAAGCTGGACATGGAACTGAAACTTATAGAGATTATCAAATTGAGGTAGATAAGATTGTAAATTGTAACATCACTTTACTGAAGGATGAATCAATAAATGATGTTGAAGACACCCATTATACAGCCCTGTCATTTGCAAGCTGGGGTTTTGGAGACACAGACATCACTGTAGGAAGCATTGAAGGATGCACCATAACCACAAATGCCAAAAACACCTGGAAAGGAGCCATTGGAGCTTATTCTTACTCAAAGTTCGCAAACCAGGAACCTTGGGGCAAAGTAAGAATAGGCAGCATTAATGATTGTGTCCTCACGGCAACAAGCGGAGCTTGTGGACTATTTAACCAATGTTCAGACATTGGTGAAGTGAAAAACAACACTATTACCACACACAACATGGGAGCTGGCATCGCGGTTACTGTATGTGCTTATCTAAATGGTTCAGACCCAAGGGTAGAAACACCTGCAGCAGGTCATATTGGGCTTATCGACAATAACACAATTAAAGCCCTTGGCCCAAACTATGGCACTGGAATCTACTTAAGTACCATGTTCGATAATGTTGATACCATTGGTGCCATAAAGAATAGCTCAATTGAAGCTCAAAGAATAGGTATTCATGTCCATGGAAATTCTGGCAACATTGGTTCAATTGAAGATACAACTATTACACAAACAGGAGCAAACACAACTGCATCACCTAATAGCTATGGTGGTATTATCCTGGCAAACAGTGACACTAACGATACTGAACACATTAACATTAATTTGATTAGAAACCTGACCATTAACAGTGACACTTATGGCATAAATGTTTTTGGTGGAAACAAAATTTCTCTAATTGATGATTGTGAAATAAATACTGTGAAAGATGCAATATATAAC
>CADBLN010000012.1 GCA_902795525.1 uncultured Erysipelotrichaceae bacterium
TATGCTTTTGAAGGTTGCGAATCATTAAAAGAACTATATTTACCCAAATCTATTAAAA
Organism: uncultured Erysipelotrichaceae bacterium; assembly: GCA_902795525.1. Lineage (GTDB taxonomy): Bacteria > Bacillota_I > Bacilli_A > Erysipelotrichales > Erysipelotrichaceae > RUG521. Next base: position 59 of record CADBLN010000012.1, read on the forward strand.
TGATAGGAAAAGACGTGTTTGTTGGATGTCAGAGTTTAAAGAAAATATACATACCTGCTTGCTTCCAATTTGATACTGCTCTTTTGCCTTCCAACGATTGCAAAATAATTGAATATAGTGAAAATCAAGAAGATTTTGCATGTGATAATAATGCTTTTAATGAATTGAACGCTTTAATTGGTTTAAAGACTGTTAAAAACGAAATTAATGAGTTGATTGCTTTAGTAAAGTTTCAACAAAAGAGGAAAAACATGGGAAAAAGAATTAATGCACAGTCATATCATTTAGTCTTTACTGGTAATCCAGGCACAGGAAAAACAACAGTAGCACGAATTGTAGCAAATATATACAAGGAACTTGGTTTATTATCTAGTGGCCATTTAATAGAAACAGATAGATCTGGCCTTGTAGCTGGGTATGTAGGACAAACAGCATTAAAAACTCAGGAGGTAATTGAGAAAGCACTTGGTGGAGTATTGTTTATTGATGAGGCATATTCATTGCAAAGCAATTCGAACGAAGATTATGGACATGAGGCAATTACAACTTTATTAAAAGCAATGGAAGATAATCGAGATGATTTAGTTGTGATAGTCGCAGGTTATGAAGATAAAATGGAAAGTTTTATACACAGTAATCCTGGTTTGGAAAGTAGATTTAGCACATACATTCATTTTGAGGACTATAGTTCAAATGAAATGGTTGAAATTTTCAAACTAATGGCCAAACAAGAAGAAATGATTCTCGCTGAAGGTGTTGAGGAAGAATTAAACATTATGTTTGATAATGTTATAAAGTCGAAAGATTGGAACTTTGCAAATGGTAGAACGGTTAGAAACTATTACGAGCAAGTGATTAGGAATGTCGCTAAAAGAGTTGATTCAAGAGAAAATCTAGGTGAAGAAGAATTTGATACCATTACAATAAATGACTTATAGTAGTTGTAATGAGGCAGCGCACCAGTGTGGGAGTGCGCTTTTTAAATGCCTGCCAGCTTCCATCATATTTACTAGTTACCCTTAAAAGGGTCTCTTGGGTCAAACAGTGCCAACTGATCTGCTTCTTTGTCAGCTTTAAGCTGATTGGCAATGTATTCTTTGATCGCTTTCGTATTCTTTCCCACCGTGTCAACGTAATACCCTCTGCACCAGAACTCTCTGTTGCGGTACGCAAACTTCATGTTTCCATATTTCTGAAATATCAAAAGACTGCTTTTCCCTTTCAAGTATCCCATAAATCCACTTACGCTTATTTTTGGCGGTATCGCTACTAATATGTGAACATGATCCGTGTATATTTCTCCCTCGATTATTTCTACCCCTTTCCATTGATACAACGTTCTCAGTATTTCCCTTATCTCTGCCCTCTTTTCTTCAAAGAATACCTTTCTTCTATATTTCGACGCAAATACGATGTGATACTTACAATTCCATTTCGTATGTGCTAAACTTTGGGTGACATTATCTTGTTAAACTTAGTGTTATCCTCCTTTGTCTTCTCTTTGCAAGCTGGCCGGCTTAGTCAAAGTTTAGCACATACGGAGGATCTTTTTTCACCGCTTAAGCTTTACGGAACCCCGCCACTATGTCGGTGTTTTCGGATGCAAAAAACCAAGTTCAACAGAACCTGGTTATTGTACACTTAGAATCACACAATCAACTGCATTAAACTCGCATTCAACTAAGATATCTTTCCCCTCTTTAACTTCTAATGCAGTTTTATTTAATTGTTTAGCGCTATTTGAAGCTTCAAGCATTGAACCAACAATCCCACCATATCCGCTGTTTTTAGCCTTGCCATCAACATAGTGGATTTTTGAAATGAATAAATCATAATTTCCTGCGCTTAATTCAAAGCTTGTTTCTTTTCCATTTTTAACTTGAGCAACTTCTTTACCATTTACGTAAATGTATAATGGAACCAAGCCACCAACAAATTTCTTGTTTCTTTTCACAGTTATCTTGGACATACTAACACCTCCGAACTAATTATACATTAGTTTTATTCTGGAGTATACTCAACCCACTCAACTATGACTCTTGGTTGATAAACCTTATTATCAACTTCAACTAAACCTCTGCCAACTTTGTTTTCAAACGTTGTTAATACTTCTTTACCATTAATTTCTATAACTTCACTTTTGAGCAAAAAGTCTTGCCACTTTACAAACCCATACTTGTAATTTCTGAATGACTTACTGGACTTAAATGTGGAACCATAGACCGTTTTGCCGTTCATTCGTTTTAAAGCCCAATCACAATTTGATATACCATTACCCCAATGGTCGCTACCTCTAATAACTCCCTCTTCACTATACCAATATTGGCTGCCACTCTCGCTGTCATAGTCAGGTTCTCTTCTTGGCTTTTCCACCTCTTCAAACAATGCTAAGGTATTATCGAAAAAGTTGGCTACACCTGCAATCCCTTGTTGAAACGGTTTATAAAACTTAACATTATACAAAAAATTACCATGGGCACTGTAGATAACCTTTTTATCTTCTCTTTCTTCTTTAAATTGTTCTATTAATTGCTCGTTCATAAAATAACCCTTCTAATTTTAATATTGAATTATAACATGATTTGTTCAAAAAACAATAAAGAGTAGATAACATATCTACTCAATTTACTTAACTAAATGGAATTTTGTCTGTCTGCCAGCAAGATAATATACTTTAGCATCTCTTAACAATATATCTGTTTCAAGTGATATCTGAACATCACAATTGTATCTTTCCACAAATACCTTAGCGTTTAACTCTAATGAATATGCGGTATTATCATGTACTGGATACTCACCACTTCCTGCTACACCTTCTTGATGGTCCCAAAGACCTATCGTAGGGCCAGCCGCATGACCATGGAAACCTAGTGGATGAGTATATATGCAAGGATTAATCCCCTCTGATTTAGCTTGAGCAATTGAATCAGCCAAAACCTCATTACCTGTTTTTCCAATTTTTAGTTGTTCAACTACAATCTCTTGAAGTCTATTTCCAACAGCAAGAGCTTTCTTTAAGTCTTCTGGAGCATCCAGTTCATCTTCCTTCAAGATATAACACAGTTCTTGAGTATCTGTGCACAAATTCAAATACCTAAAGCCAACATCACAATGCAGCATGTCACCAGGAATAATTACTTCGTCACCTTCAAAGTGCTTATTGCCATTTCTGGTAATCGAAACTTCATAATCAAACCAAGGCTCAAATCCTAATTCTCTTGTTTTTTCCATCATCCAATACTTAACATCATCTGCGGTTGTAACAGCTGGATGAATGACTTTGTTTGAAAAAGCTTCCGCAATCATTGCATGAGCAATTTGAACAATATCATTGTAGGCAGCCATTTCCTCTTCAATGCGAGTTTCCAACCACCCTACCACAACATTCTCAGCACTAACAATCTTTTTCTTTTGTTCTTCATCTAACGCTTTATACAACTGTCTAAACAAACTGTAACTTAAACCATCCGCATAGGCGAAGTCATCAGAAATATCTAGACCAATTCTCTTTGGGCTTAGCTCCTTTAGAAAACTTGCCAAACAATTCATTTGAGAAATGCTTTGGTCAGTCCACAGCTGTTTATAATTAATCATTGGATAGCGTGTTACACTATACCTTTCAACTTTACCTTCATCATTTAAATGAAACAATATGATTGTTAATCTTCTAGCAGTTATTTGATTATAAGTTGTCAAAGTCCAGAATACTGGATCTTCATTATACTCATTGTTGATAACCAACCAACAATCAATGTCTGCCCGTTTCATCACTTGTGGCAAAACAGTATCTAGTCTTTTAACTAGCCATTTATCTAATACCTGTTCTTGTTGGCGATAGCCTAGAATCTTTGGCTTCAATTCATCTACACTTGGGACTTCACTTAATAAAAACTCCTGATTTGAAATATTCATAACTAACCTATCTCCTAAATCACAAAGTCCCCATGTTCCATGACGGTTACTTCTTGACCATCGTGCGTTATGCCTACAACCTTTATATCATCTGTCCCAATCATAAAATCATTATGGCTAACAGAGAAGTTTACACCTATTTCTAGAAGTTCTTCCTTACTCATCGCAGTGCCGTTTTTAACACAATCAGGGAAACTAGCTCCAAAAGCCAAGTGACATGCGGCATTCTCATCAATCAAACCATTATAGAAAACTCTGCCCATCTGTTTAATTGGCGACTTCTTAGAAACTAATGCAACCTCACCTAAACAACGAGTTGTCTCATCTCTAAACAAAGCCTCTTTGAGGAATTCGACATTAGAACTGGCAGCACAGTCTATGGCTTTTCCATCTTTAAATGTGATGCTGAAATCTGTAACCAATTTGCCGTTAATAAATAGTGGAAATGATGCATAAGCTATCCCATTAACGCTTCTAAAATCCGGATCTGTAAATACTTCTTCAGTAGGCATATTTGCGACATAAGGAGCATTCACATTTTGAGCGCCCATTTCACCTGCCGAACACCAAATATGATTTTCAACCAAATCCATTGTTATATCGGTTCCAAGTTCACTTGTAATATGTAGTGATTTGAAGTTTAAGTCATTAAGTTTTTTACTTCTAACTGACAATTCTTCACAATGCTTCTTCCAGTTTTCAACTGGATCACTATCTTCATCAACACGCATCATTTTACAGATGGCATCCTCTAATTTTTGATATGCTGTTTCATCGTCAAACTCAGGGAATACTTTCTTTGCCCACTCCATGCTTGGATAAACTGTACCAGTCCATTTCAAAGTTCCTTGATGAATGTAATTACGCACAACATTTCTTAATTCATTTCCAGCAAAGGCTTGAGCTTTTAAGTTTGCATCTGGAACATCCGCATTAATTGACGGTCTTGAAGCTCTAACACCCATTTGCACACCTTTACCTGTTCTTAAAATTGAATCAATCGATTCTTTCTTCCATTCAGGAAGTTCTTTCAGTTTTTCAGGAGTACAATTTAAGGCCTTTAAATGGTCAATTTCAGCATCGTTGATAAATGCTTCTACATCTGCAGCTCCAGCTGCGAAAGCTTCTTTGGTAATTTCTCTTGCCAAATCTATCGCCGTAGTATCAGTTTGTAAAACTAGAGTTTCACCCGGTTGAATGTTTACACCTGTTTTAACTAAAACCCTAGCAAGTTTTTCTAGTTGCCACTTATGCATTCTCTCTCTTCTCCATTTCCGTCATAACAATCTTTTTAATTTCAGCAACAGCCTTATCTGGATCGTCATTGTATACGATGTTCTTAAACAATGGTGCAATCTCCATATCCATCTTTGCCTTGTTCAAACGACGTTCTATGGATGCACTATCATCCTTATAGATTTCATGAATTTGCTTCTCAAGTTCTTCAAAGCTAGTTGGCATCACAAAGAAGGCAATACTATCTGGAATGTTTAACTTGATTGGTCCAACCCCTTGAGCTTCCACTTCTATTAGAACGTTCTTTCCCTTATTGATAAGGAAATCAACTTGAGCTTTAGGAGTTCCATAGTAATATCCATTAAACTCAGTGTATTCTAGTAGCTCTTTGTTTTTGACAGATTCTGCAAACTGTTTGTGATCAACAAAGTAATAATCAACGCCGTCCACTTCACCTTCTTTTTTGGGTCTAGTAGTTTCTGAAATGGAATAGAACAGATTCATTTCCTTATCAGCCATTAGCTTTTCACGAATTGCTCCTTTACCAACAGAACTAGCTCCGCTCAAAATAACAACAATACCTTTTTTCATGTTGACTCCCTCCTATTTACATTCTTTCACAATCTCTTTTAAGATTTGGAAAGACCTTTCAAAACTATCCAAATCTAGTTTTTCTTCAGGTGTATGGATTCCTGAGCCAATTGGTCCAAAAGTGATTATATCCAATTTTGGGTTTTTAGCCTTGAAGACACCACACTCATTTCCACCATGGCCTGCATGTTCACTAAGTTCATTACCAAACTGTTTTTGAACTTTTCTCAACAGCTCCCTCATTGGTGAAACAGGCTCATAATTCCATCCTGAATATCTACCAGCTAACTCATAACGTACATTTAGCTTTTCCGCTAATAATTTCATGCGATCTTTTAAATCATCTGTCGCATGGTCCATTGCACTTCTGATTAAAGTATCTAACCAGATTTCATTTTCTTCTGTAGTAACAACACCTAAGTTCAAGCTTGTGACTGTCAAACCTTCAATGACCATTGAACGATGCTGGAAGCCATTAGGCATTAAATATGCATAGTCGACTATCGAGACACCACCCTTGACAGCTTTACCTGCTTTTTCAGTTTCCTTAAGACTAACAGTTATGTCAGGATCACTAAACTCTAATTCTACTTTAATGTTTTTTTCTGTCTTCATAAACATTTCTCTTATTTGAGATAAAGGGGTAGAAGAATTAAAAACAATAGAGGCAAGTCTAGGTATGGCATTATCTTTTTCACCACCAATAAAACTTACCAGCTCAAAATCCATTCCATTTGCGATAGCTTCTTCAATTACTCTAGCAGCAATTACAATCGCATTACCTTTTTCTAAATGAATCTGGCCACCTGAATGTCCGCCCGTTAAACCACTAATTCCTAATTCGAAAGTTGGCTTATCACTGCTAATCCATTCAATGTCTTTATGGATATAAACATTACAACCACCAGCAGCACTTATTCCTGTAGATGTTTCTCCACCACCATCAAGATTTATCATCCTATCAGCCTTCACATCAGCAGAATCAATCTCCATTGCCCCTAAGAGTCCGATTTCTTCCATAGTTGTAAAGAAACACTGAAGTGGAGGATGCGGTATTTCATCATCATCCAGTATTGCTAGCATGTATGCAACACCATGACCATCATCGCCACCTAGAGTAGTATCTTTGGCATGTAACCAACCTTCTTCATCAACATATAGCTGAAGAGGATCGGTTTCAAAATCATGATTGCTGCCTTCAACTTTAGCTGGAACCATGTCTATGTGGGCTTGCAGAATTAATGGAGCTGCGTTTTCATATCCCTTTGAAGCTGGTTTCTCAACAATGACATTCCACACTTCATCTTGTTTCCAATTCAAACCACGTTCCTGCGCAAAGTTCACAATAAAGTCACTTAGCTTTTTTTCATGTTTTGAAGGATGTGGTATCTTAGAAATCTCATTAAACCAAAAATTCTGCGGCCTGCTCAAATCAAATTCTTTCATGTTTCTTCCCTCCTATTTCAAATGCTGGTTCATCCATTCTGTTATTTCGGTTAACCGTCTTACCCTGTGAGATGGTTTGCCACTTCTAGATAGTTCATGGTTTTCACCTTTAAATAAGACCATTCTAGTCTTCACACCTCTGCAAGTAAGAGCGGTATATAGTTGTAAAGCTTCAGGAACGGGGCAACGATAGTCCTCAATCGAATGAATAAACAATGTTGGTGTTTGCACATTATTAGCGAACTTAAGTGGTGACATGCTCCAGA
>CADBLN010000013.1 GCA_902795525.1 uncultured Erysipelotrichaceae bacterium
ATTCAGACCATCGAACATGTCGAATTGCCACAGATTGAAGAGTTAACCAAGATTCCTTTAATGGACACTGAAAGCAGCAAGGTTTTAGGAAATCGTAAGATAGGGGCACTTAATGAGATTGTCAGCCAATTTGAGGTTTCTGATAATTATATGACCATTTCTTATCAAAACGATCCTGTTAAAGTGTCAGCACTTGTGTATGCTGGTTTTTGGAAGTGGACTGCCAACAAAGCTACGGGCATCCCAGGATATGTAATAGTATATCCAAATGAGTTAACAGCTGAGTATATTTCCTTGTCTGAAGGAATGAAATATGTTCCAAGTGCATATTTCTCACAAGATTTAGCTCGCCATATCTACTTCAAGTATCCAACGGTTTTCTTTGATAACCTGCATTTTGAAATAGATGAGCAAGGACAACCAGTTTGTGTCGCAACGACATATCGTTATAGTATTGGTTTATTTGGTGGAAAGAAAATAACTGGGTGTTTAGTTGTTGACCCAATTACAGGTGATATTCAAAAATATGATCTAGAAAACATCCCTGCTTGGCTAGATGTTGTCTATAATGGTAACTACATTGCTAGATATTTTGACATTTATGGAAAACTACTTAATGGTTACTGGAATAGTTGGTTTGGTCAAAAAGGTTTAATTGAGTCTACCACTACCACTACATATGACAGCTCTGGTAACAGTTCTAGAAACAATGATTTTGGTTACATTGTTAAAGATAATGATGTTTATATTTATACTGGTGTAACTGCTGTAACTAATGATGAAAGCAATATTGGGTATTTAATGGCTAATGAAAGAACTGGTGATGTTACAGTTTCGTATTTTGAAGCAACAGATGAAGATAGTGTCATGAGGGCTGCTGAAGGTGAAGTTCAAGAAAAAGGCTATCGTGCTAGTTTCCCAAGCTTAGTGGAATTAAATGGCTCTCCAGTATATGTGATGGTGTTGAAGGATAACTTGGGACTAGTAAAGATGTATGCCGTAGTCGACGCCAATCAATACTCTCATATGGTAGTTGCAGATAGTTTGGACAAGGCTTTAAGCCAATTTACTAACGGTCACATTAACACCAAAACGTTAGAAACAAAAACCATTGTGATTAAGAGAATTGAACTAATTACAGCTGCTGGTGAAACGCTGGTATACATTGTCGATAGTGATAACAACATTTACTATTCATATTTTGATAGCAAATACCTATTATTAGAAGTAGGACAGACAATTACAATCAATACTGATGGAAATAGTTTCTCATTAACAGAGTAAAAGTGCTGCAAAGCACTTTTTACATGAAATATTTCATTAATATAAAGGCTGATAAAACCAACATAGCCATGAATATTAGACCAGCAAAAACATTATAAATTCGTAATTTTTTACTATAATCCTTTTCTGGAGCATCAAGCTGTTGGTTTCTTAGCTGCCTGATCTTTACCGAAAGGATTAGGGATATAATTGCCAAAAACAAAAAGGCAAAGGCTATTAACATTTTAGTTTCTATATTCATAAGGATATTATAGCGCAACTAGACATATTCTTCGAATAATAATAGAATATTAAACGTATGAAAAAAACAGTATTATTATTTTTGAGTATTTTGATAACATTAACCATGTTTGGCTGTAATCGTCGTAACGACTCTTCTTTAACCATGGAAACGTTAAGGATTGGTTTTGCGCCAACTTTAGAACCAGAAAACTTGAACGAGGCTGCAAGCCCTATTGGAGAATTGGTTAAAGAAACCTTAAATGAAGAAGGCTACAATATTGAAAATGTTGAAATCACTATTGCCAGCAGTAATGATGCTCTTGTCCAAGGTTTAGAGGAAGGAATTATTGATGTAGCTTTCATGCCTTCCAGCACATATGCTCAAGCTGAATCAAAAAACCTTAGACCTATTCTAGTTGGGTTAGTTGACAGACAAGAACTGCAATTAGATGGAATTGAAGACATTTACGCGGATAAATTACCAGAATGTGAATATGAAGAATACCAAAAATACAAACGCAGCATGATTTATGTCAATGTTTTAAATGAAACAGGGGCTTCTATTTACCAACAAGCTCTAGAAGGCACTTTAACTTATGATAAATTGTTTGTGTTAAACTGGGCTGTCGGCAACCCAAATAATGAGGCATCATATATTTATCCAAGTGCTTGGTTAAAACAAAAGTTTAATTCTACCAAAGCTTTATCAAACATTAAAAATGTGGTAGGTTATCAATCGGATTATGATAATTTTTCCGCTTTATTAAGACAGGAAGTTGATGTGACAGTTGGACCAGCTGATTTACGTGAATTATCCACTAGCTATAATGCTTTTAGAATTCTGTATCCTGATTTAGTTCAACAAGAACAAAGCATCTATGATGTCATAAAGGTAATTGGTGTTACTGCTCCAATAATGAATCCGGTTTTAGTTAGCAGCAGTAATGAGATTATGACTAACGAGTTAATTGAAAAAGTACAAAAGGCTTTTGAGAATGTATTAGCCAGTGAACAGGCACAGAACTGTTTGAATATTCTTGGGGTAAAAGGCTTCGCAAGTTGCCAAGATAATGATTTTGATCTTACTAGAGAAGTGTATAAATGAAAAACAATGATTAGATAAGATACCAATCTCTTATCTGCATCATTGTTTTTTCGTCGATTCCATGTTCCTGTAAGAAGTAATTTTCAAAACTGCCACTTCTTTCCAATATGTTGTTATATATTGCTTCAAATACTTTTTTGTTGACTCCTTGAAGCATTAGTAATAATTCTTTAGCATCGGGATCGTTAAACTGCTCAGGGTGCCGCTTATATTCTTTTGAGATGAATTCCTTAAGATAGCGATTACTCAATAAATAGTCATGCTTTGCGACTTTTTTGGAGCAACCTAAAAGCTTTAATATCAACAAACTAGCCACACCGGTTCTGTCCTTGCCACTGGCGCAATGGAACAAGATAGGGGTGTTGTGGTTTTTGATTTCTTCAAATAAGCATTTTAAGGCCACATTATCATAAGGAATCCAGCTAAAATACATAAATAGATCTTCTTTTTGTTTTTTGCCGGCCCTACCTAGTTGATGCATTCCTGTAGGAGAGAAATCAATGTCGTCGCCGCCTTTTGTTTGTAGACCACTGTGTTGGCATACTTTGGCACCTTTGACAATAGGGTCAGGAAAGCTGAGGCGCTCTTGTTGGGAACGCATATCCAAAATGCATTTAAGACCCAATTTATCCAACTCAATAAGTTCTCTTTCATTTAACAGTGAAAGCCTACAGCTCCTAAAAAACACGCCTTCTTTAATGGTACGCCCATCTTCTGTAGGGTATCCGCCTAATTCTCTAAAATTTAATCTTCGTCTAAATTGTTTTAATTCCATATAACTAGTATAACAAAAAGCGAAGGGTGATTGCTAATTAATGAGAAGTTGTGCTATAATGATATCCGCTGACAGGGGTGTAGTTTAGTGGCAAAACAACGGTCTCCAAAACCGTTGATGGGGGTTCGATTCCCTCCACCCCTGCCATTTTTTATTAAAAGCCTTTATTTAAAGGCTTTTTTGTTTGTCAAAATCATTTTACCTACAAATTACCTACAAATTTATCGATTTTTTCCGCTACATCTTCTAGTTTACTGCTATACCAATGGCTATATGTAGAGTAGGTGATTTGTGCGTTCTTATGTCCTAGATATTTGCTTATACTTGTAATAGGCAAGTTGAGTTCGTTTATACATAAACTAGCAAAGCTATGTCTGAAATCGTGCAATCTGATCTCTGGTAGATTTGCTTTCTTCATATAGGTAGTTTTTGCTGTTTGTAAGGTTGAGTTAGGTATTGGTCTATAACCACCGAATACAAACCACTCATCATTGAAATGTTTATATTCTTTCCAAAAGGTTTTTAAATCGTTTAAGAGCGACAAAACACTTGATGGGATTGGTAAATCACGATAACTTGTTTCTGTCTTTGTGGAGCCTAATTTGTATCCTCCTTTTGATTTAGTATCAACAGTCTTGCTTATTGATAATATTTCTTTTTTGAAATCAATATCTTTCCATTGTAAAGCGTTTGCCTCTCCTTGTCTTAACCCCATATAGTAGAGTGTAGAGAAAAATGTTTTCCATTTTAAATCATCAACAGTAGATATAAGCTGTTTGAATTGTTCTTTAGTATATACTTTGTACTCCCTGGTTATTTGCAAGCGGCTTTCTTTTGCATTGTCAAAGGAAAAAGGAACACGATTAGTTATACCATATCTTTTCTCGCTAAATTTCACACATCTCTTTGCGAATGCCAACACTTGATTTTTATATTTGTTAGTCCACTCACTTTCCATTACATAGTTGTAGAATTGCTTATATTGACTGGCAGTTAGTTTTTCAATCTTGATATTTTCTAAATGCTTTAAAACATGACTAGCTTTATTCTCCAAAGAATATATATCTTTTTGCACTCGTTTTTGTTCTTCAATTATCTCACTAGCAATTTCACCAAAAGTAAAGCTGTCACTCGCTGCTGATCCAATATGAATTCTATATTTGCTTTCTTCTTTAATTGCTTCGTTTTTGGTCTTGAATAATTTACTTGCATATTGCTTTTGATTACCATTGTTGTCAACATAGCTTATTTTGAAGTAATAAATTCTACCATCTTTTGTTGGCTTGCTTGATTTATATACTGGCATAAAAACTCCTTTCAAATTTAAAAAAAGAGAATAGTTGTTAATAGAGATGAAGCCTTACCCAATTTGTCATAATGTTAAAAGTAATTTGACAAAAATCTATGTTTACTGTAATATAATCTTGCAAAGGCTCGTAATTGTGCGGGCGAGGAAACGCTCAAGGGCGTTTTTCTTTTTTATTTTTGAACTAACTTTATCCCTTTGCCAATATAGTCAGGATAACCAAGAATCTTCTTTTCCAACACATTAAAAGCCCTGTTTTTAGTTTTATCCTTACAATACTTAAAAATAGGGTAAGCACACAAATCGGCAATTTCTAAACCTGTGTATGTTTTTTGATTGTCATCTGTCCATTTCTTGTTAAAATAAACACCGGTAAATCTTGACATTAATTTTGAACTACAATAGTAAGTCCCTCTTCTTAAGATGGTAACAATATCATTTAAAACTAGCTGATCTTCTCTTTTTCCTCTAGATTCAAATATAAGGGTTACTTTATCCGAGTTTTTGGTATTGAAAATAATTCGCTCTAAGAGGTACTCGCTAGCTAGAGAATATGGATATTGACTTTGCTCCCCATAGTTATCAAATAGCTTATACTTGTTGATAAATGAGGTAGCAATATGGCAGTTTAGATTAATCATTGAACACGATAAATCTTCAATAAATGATTCATAGTCAATGACACTAGTGTCAAAAGCTCCTGCTTTGCGCCTGATCTCTCTAGAGTGAAAACAGACTCTTTTACTTTCACCTTTGTAATCACACATTCCGTTTTTCCAATATTTCTTTTTTAATGATAAAAAATCAGATAGAGCTACCTGGTAGTCGTCTATTTTAAAAATAACAGCAGTTAAGCCAAAAAAGTTATTGTCATCATTGTATTTCAAGGAATGAAATCTTTTTATGATGTTAGACATGTCGGCATCACCGTTTTCGTCAAAGAAAATGACGTAATCGGCCTCGCCATCCCAATAATCAATGGATGTTGGAGAAATTTTCCAATTTGTCATCCTTATTCTTCCTCCATTTCTCTATAATCTTTAATCACAAAAGCCAACATTCCTATCATTCTCATATTCTCAGTGAATTCTATAGGTACGTAGTCGTTATTAGCAGGCATTAGGTATGCTTTCCCATCTACTGTCTTAAACCTTTTACAAGTGGCCATATTGTCCTCCAGAGCGAAAGAACCAATCATGTTTTCTTGAGGTACATTGCATTCTTCGAAAACTAAAATATCACCAGGCTTTATACCAGCGTTAATCATGCTATTTCCGTATGCTATATGAGCATAATATTTTTTATGCTTATTCAACTTAATGGTGTCTGGTAAAGCAATATAATCAATCGGCTGTTCATTTTGCCATGAACCGTACCCGCAGCTTTCTAAATCAAAAAGAGGTGTAATGTTATGAAGGATAGGGGTTGTAAGTTCTGGACTAATATTGTTTATTGTGTCTTTTAGCAATTCATCTATTTTGACATCAAAAAAGATGGCTATTTTTTGAACCATATTCATATTAGGCTCAGTTCTGTTGATTTCCCATGAAGAAACAGTTTTGTCGCTTACTCCTAATTTTATGGCTAGTTGCTCCTGAGTTAAGTGATTGTTTTCTCTTAATTGTCTTAATTTTTCACCGAACATATTTATTTATCCTTTCTTGCAGGTATACAAATTATAGAATAAACAATTATAAAAGTGAATAAAAAACTCTACAAATTGTATAAAAAAGTGTTGACATCTACATATTGTAGAGTTAGAATGAACATAAAGTTAGGTGGTAACACTTAAAACGCATTGTAAAGAGGGAGGAAAGCATGAAATACACTTTAAGAGAAGCAAGAATGCTAAGAGACAAAACAATTACAGAAATATCGGAGTTTCTTGGTGTTACAAGGGCTACGTATATGAAGTGGGAAAATGATAGTGGTCTTATAAGAGTAAGCGTTGCAAAAAAGATTGCAGATTATTTAGACATGGATATCAAAAACATATTTTTTTAAACTTTAATTCTACAAAATGGAGAGTTCTTGACAAAACAAAACGGGAGAGAGAATTGATTTAGGTCTATGGATAACTACGAAAAATATGAATTAGAAAGGAAAAAGGAATATGAAGCCAAGAAAAAAGATTTGTAACTATTTAGAAATGGAACAAGTAATCAGCAAGCCATATTTAACAACAAGTGAAGTCATGGTGCTAGCTCCAATTAACTCCAAAAAGGCTTATGAAATAACTCAACAGATTCAAGAAGAAATGATTGAAAGAGGGGAGCTTATTATTTCTGATAGGCCGAGACTGGTTCCTACTGAATATGTATTGAGAAAACTTAATCTTAAAGCTAGCCAAATTAGACAGCAGGCAAGAGCAATGAGAGGTGAGAGCAGAGGATGAAAAAAGAAAAAGTGTTATTTGCGGTAGCCTTTGTCTCATTTATGTTCGCAGGTGGAGAAACAAGTATTCCAGGATGGATAGGAGTAGTGATTCAACTTATTTGGAGTAGCACTTGTATATTGATAAGCCTATTCTCAATCAAACGATTACTTGAACTTGAAGAGCATAAAAAAAGACACCACAACAATGAGAAAGTGTAGTGTCAATAGATGTACAAACATCTAGGAACATAAACATTATACAACAAACGCACATTAAAAGTAAAGGAGGGATACAAAATGCCTCAGAGTCATGAGGAGTGGTTAAAGGAAAGAAAAAAGGGCATAGGATCTAGTGATGTAGCTGCATTATTAGGAGTATCGCCTTTTAAATCAAATATTGATTTGTGGGAAGAAAAAGTTGGCCTAAAACAAGCTGAGGATATTTCAGACTTGGAATATGTAAGAAACGGAACTTTGAGTGAAGCACCTCTAAGAGAATTATTCAAAATTGATTATCCAGAGTATGAAGTTAGTCACGAAGAAAATGAAATGATGGTTCATCCAAAGTACAACTTCATTAGATGTTCACCTGACAGCTTATTAACAGAAAAGAGTACAGGTAGAAAGGGATTTTTGGAAATCAAAAGATGTATGGTTTCCAATGGATCTCAATATCTTAAATGGAAAAATGGTTCAATTCCTGAATACTACTACACTCAAACGTTGCAATATTTCCTAGCTAATCCAAATATGAAGTTTGGCTATCTAAGGGCATACATCATTAGATACTCATTTGACGGAAGTGTTTCAAGAGAGGTAAGAGATTATAAGATAGCTGATTCCAGAGAAGAAATACAGGAAGATCTAGACTATCTTTTACCAAAAGAAATCGAGTTTTGGGAATGTGTTGAAAAACATATTAGGCCAGCTCGAATATTGCCAAGTATTTAGAAATTAGGAGGAATAAGACATGGCGGAAAAATTAGAATTAGTGGTATCTCCTATTCAAGAGATGCCAAAGTTGGTATCAAACATTGACGAATTAAGAAATATGCTTGAAATCAATTTACAAAAATATCAGAACCTAGTGGTTACTGAAGATGGTATTAAGGATGCAAAAGAGGATAGAGCAAATCTAAACAAGTTAAAAAAGAGCATCAGTGAAGAGAGAATCTCTCAGAAAAAACTCTTTTTAGCACCATTTGAAGAGTTTGAAACAAAGTGCAAAGGAGTAGAAAAGCTGATTGATGATACAGCCGGATCTATTGACTCACAAATAAAGGGATTTGAGGAAAGAGAAAAGGAAACAAAGAGACTAGAGATTGAAGCTTTATACGAAAGAAACATTGGCGAGTATAAAAAACTAATACCATTAGAAAAAATATTTGATGAAAGATGGTTAAACAAGACTTCCAAACTAAAGGAAATAGAAGATTTCATCAAAACGGTAAAAAACAATGCAGATGAACATTTACAAATAATTGAAGAACTTCAATCAGAGTTTATAGAACAGCTTAAAGACAAATATTTTGAGACATTAAATATAACTTCTGTATTAGCGGAAAACACTCGTCTAGCTCAACAAAAAAAGCTCATGGATGAGTTAAAAGCAAAAGAAAAGGCAAAAGAATTAGTTGATGATGTTCCATTAACAACAGAAGAGCAGGAAAAGGTAAATAAAGCATTTGAAGAAGCTGTTGTAGAAGAATTTACCGAACAACAAAGATTAATAACAATAACGTTTAAAGTTGAGTGTACCAAAGAACAATTGGCAGCTTTAGGCGAGTATATGAAAACAAATGGAATTAAATATGGGAGGGCATAATGATGGCAGTAACAAACAGTTTGACTCAACAGAACAAAAAACCGCAGTTTCAAGCAATTATCAAGTCCGATGCAGTCCAAAAGAACATCATGACAACATTAGGTGATAGTGCTAAAGCTAAGACCTTTACAGCTTCGATAATCAGTGCTGTATCAACAAACAATGAATTACAAAAGTGTGATGCTTATACGATTATCAGCGCAGCTTTGCTAGGGGAAAGTTTAAAACTGTCACCTAGCCCACAACTAGGACAGTATTACATGGTTCCTTTTAATAACAAGGACAAAGGGATTTCAGACGCACAATTCATTTTAGGTTATAAAGGCTATATTCAGTTAGCAATTAGATCAGGCCAATATAAAAGAATAAATGTCTTATCAATAAAAAAAGGCGAATTGGTTAAATATGATCCACTAGACGAGGATATTACAGTTAACTTTATCGCCGATGAAGCTGAAAGAGAAAAGGCTGAAACTATTGGCTATTATGCAATGTTTGAATTAGTTAATGGTTTTAGAAAAGCAATGTATTGGTCGAAAGAAAAAATGGAAGCTCATGCAATGAGGTACTCAAAAGGCTATCAAGCTAAGAAAGGATACACCTATTGGGAAAAGGATTTTGATGGGATGGCATATAAAACCATGCTAAGACAATTAATTAGCAAGTGGGGAATAATGAGTATTGAAATGCAAAAAGCATACAGTGCTGATATGAGTGTTATTCATGATGATGGATCCTATGACTATGTAGACAACGATTTATTAGAAGATGCACCATTGCTAACAGCTCAAGATATAAAAGAAGTCACAAAGAGTCAAGAGGAAATAGAAGCAAGCTTCTTTGATGGAGGGATGTTATAGAAAGGGTTTAATGCTCCATCTTCCGCAAAAAAACAAAAAGATTGACAATCATATGGAGCATGAACATAGCAGCCAAGCTAGGAGAAATAACATCAAAGCTTTTATATTATTTTTTCCAACGAAGCTTCTAGCTTGGTTGTATAAGAGACAACAATGGGAAAGAAAGGAAAATAAAAATGTTAAACGAAAGACAAAAAAGCCTTTACGAATATCTCTTATATAAATCGACCACCACAGTAGAATTTATATCTAAAGAAAGTATTTGTAAAGACTTATATCAATTATATCCAAGACACGTTGAAAGAACAACTGAACATAATTCAACAGTGTTCAATTGTATCCGACACGATATTGCTACCATCAACGATGAACCAGTAGGCGAATACAAAATAGTGGCAGCAAACTCCAAAGGTTACAGGATAGCAAATAAAGAGGAAGCCGAGAAATACATACAAAGGCGATTTAAGCAGAATTTAAAAGCTTTAAAGAGGACATGGGCATTACAGAAAAAAGCCGGTCTAGATGGCCAAATGGAGCTTGGAGAAGAAACTAAAGAAATCAGAACATTGTTAGGAGGCTAAATTGAATGAAGAACGCACAAAAGGATAGTAGAGAATTAATTGAAACAGTCATAACCTACATAGAGGGTATTATCAAGGGACTGAATCTAGGGACATATAATGATGAGATTTCAGAGATACAAATCTCTGATATGTTGAAAGAAATCATAACAATGTTACAGGGTGAATAATATGGCAAAAGCAAGAAGAAGAACCTTCTCAAATGCGATTATTCAGAGCTTAGAATTTCAATCATTATCATATCCTGCTCAAGTGCTTTACATTAATTTAAACTTTGAAGCTGACGATGATGGACTACTAAATAACGCTATTGCAGTAACACGATATTGTGGCATTCAAAAGAAAGCGTTAAACGAATTATATGCAAAACGATTCTTACTCGATCTAGGCAACGATGTGACATGTATCAAGCACTGGCTTATACACAACACAATCAAAAATGATAGGTACAAACCTTCCAGATTTGAGAAAGAAAGAGGGATGCTAGCAGTAAGAGAAGACAGAGCCTACACAGAGAAAAATAAAAAGTAATTTGGATCCAAAATGGAACCATTACTGGATCCAAATCGGTTCCAAAATGGAACCTATAACATAACATAACTAATTAGTGTAGGTAATATAGTCATCAGTCAATCAATAAGTACTTAAGAGTATAAAAAGAAGGTAACAATTAAAAAGATAAAAGGTAAAAAAATCTATAAATATATAAGAATAGGAGATAATTTGATGAATGATTTGAAAGGGTTACCCCCTATTGATGAGCTGAAAAAATACTATGAGATGAACCATTTTGAGTTTAATTTTGAGAAGTTTCTGAGAACTTACGAACATTTGACTGTAAACAATTGGAAAAATTTAATGAAAAAAGTGAATGAAAATTACTTGACTCAAAAAACTCAAAAACCCAATTTCAATACACCAAATTACAATGAAATTACTGTTAATGATTATCGGAAAATTATTAAACAGCTTTATCCAGATGATTTCGAAAATAAATACAAAGAGTTTGTTATTAGGACAAACTTAACAAATGAAATTATTCTCGATTGGCAGAAAAAAGGAATATCTCCAATTCTTGCTGGAGACGTTGAGAAAGAAGTTAATAGACGGTTAAATAAGAATTCATTGTAAGACAACGATATAACAACGATTTATTTTGGAGGCAGAAATGAAAAAAAGTTTAGCAAGAGATATCAGTAAAATACATCAATCGGTTGTTGTTTTAGAAACATTTTGGGGATTGCAAGAGAGCGTACATGTGGGGACAATACTAAAGCATCTGGATGATATGTATCTTGAAGCTGTAATAGATGAGGAGATGGAAAAATATGAAGAGCGTAATCATAAAAAACGATAGTTCATTAACCTTCTCTTGTATTGGACAGATCATAGATAGGCCAGGAAGAATATTTGAACATTTGAACGAACCAATATTCTTTGAAGGAGTGAACGGAATTAGATTCAATTTTGTTTTAGAAATTATTCCAGGAGAAATTGATACTTGGCATTTTAAAAATGTGAGGAGTTAAATAATGAGCGAAGATTATTACATGCATGACTATATCGAGCCAGATCAAGACCGAATTGATGAGATAGGGGAATTAGAAGATAAGATTGAAAATTTAGAGCTAGAAATTAGCCGATTAGAAGATGAATTAAGTTATGCAATATCAATTGATTGGCTCGAAGAATGGAACAATAAAAATA
>CADBLN010000014.1 GCA_902795525.1 uncultured Erysipelotrichaceae bacterium
TCATTGTTCTTGCATATGTGCCACCACCCATTGTTAGAGGTTTTAAATCGCTTTTTGTAACTTCATAATAAGCCTTTAACATAGCCTGTATCATCGGGTGATCAAGAGGGAAGAATAATGGGTCAACCCCACCAACATCTTTTATGAAACCATTACCATTACTAACTAATTTATTAGCTAAATCTTGATGGGTTAAAGTGACAGGGAATCGAATATCAATTGTTACAGTGATTTCGTTATCTTTCTTGCTAATAACGCCTAAATTACTAGTTAAACGTCCATATTCATCACTAACATCAATACCTAGGGAAATCCCGTAATAATCAGTACCAACGTGTTGGTGATAAGCGTTAACAAATTCATCATTAAAGCCTGCTTGATATAAAGCTTCAACAGTATGGCTAATAGCGTTTATTCCTTCTTCAGGGGTTGAAGCATGGGCAGCCTTTCCCGAAACAGTAATTTTCCAAGTATCATTCTTTTCGATTTGATAAGTAAGACCATTTTTTTCCAAATAAGTTTTGAAAGAGTCTTCATCAAAACTATTGCTTAAAACGACAACTTCTATCTTGGCAGCAACAGCATTTGCGGCTGTACCACCTTTTATTTCTAATATTTTTGTGGTATTGGCAATGAATTTTCCTCTAATCATTCCTTTTTCACCAAAAACAACAGGGAAGGATCCGTCAGGCGTAAAACCGCAATCAACATGACCTTCTTTTTGAATGTAATAACGTAATCCAGCTGAACCACTTTCTTCATTACAACCCATTATTAATCTAATTCTTTTGTTAAGTTTTGGTTGAATTTCATGAAGTATTTTCATGGCCATCAGTCCACAAACGACACCACCTTTATCATCACTTGTTCCTCTGCCGTAATACTTGTCCCCAATTTGAGTCATTTCAAATGGGTTAGTATCCCATGTATCACTGACGGGAACCACATCCAAATGGCCAACAATGCCAACAACCTCATCGCCTTCACCAATTTCAATATAACCAGCATAATTATCAACATTTACCGCTTTAAAACCAAGCTTTCTTCCTAATTCCAAAGCATGGTTTAAGCAATCAATGTTAGCTTGACCAAAAGGTTTCGCGTCTTCAGAATACACGGAAGGGAAGCTAACTAATTCCTTGAGGTTTTGTAGTAGTTCAGGTGTATATTCTTGAATCTTGTTTTTAATATCGTTCATGTTTCCTCCTAGTTGATAATGCCTGCATGGGTATCATCATATTCAGTATAATATCTATTTATCAGTTCTTTACTAGCGGCAATTAAACTATCTAGCTTTTCATTGTAGACATCTGAGTATTGTTCTAAGTTCTTAAGTTGCACACCTTCTTGAACTATTAGAATAATCTCATCAGAAAGCTTTAATTCTTCAAATATTTCTGCTGTTAAATCGCTTAACCAATAACTAGCCGCCTGTTTATAGGAGATAAGGTCTTCCTTTAGAGCAACAAAAGTACCTAGAATACTAGTTAGCAACATGGTTTCAAAGTCTTTGCCACTTTCAAATGATTTAGGAATCATCATGTTATTTACCTCCAAGTAAAAATATTATACAACAAAACAATCACAAAAGTTGTTGGGTTGTAAATTACAAGTGTAAAAGGTATAATCATAATTGTTGAAAGAGAGGATGTGGCATGAAAACCTTTTTAAAGGCTTTAGTTGTAGTTGTGCTATTCGCTCTATTGTATTGTGTGGGTATGATTGGTGCATATCATTATCTATATCCTTACCCAGAGGGATATTTGGATACAGTTGAAAGAGAAGCTGATGCACTTAATTATGTTCTTGCTTTGAAACATCAGTTAGATAAAGACACAATTATTTACTTTTCAAGAAGCAATAATGGTGTGGGTGCTGGTATTCATGTTGGAACAATCGATAGCAATAAACCTAATATTATCGCAAATTTCTTTTGTGAAGAAACTAGCAGCGTATATTTTCCTGTCAATGCCTATGGCTTTACCAAGGCTAATGACGCTGAAGGAACTTGTTATTTATATGGGGCGACGACTGACGAAAATACAGTAAAAGTAAAAATTCAATTTTATAAATTTGAAACAGAAGAGTATTTTGAATACGATATGGTGTATGAAAATCAATGTTTCTATTACATAGGATTTGATGAGAATTTAGGACCATATGAATCAAGAATCTATGGTTATAATGAGGATGATGGTATAACTTTTGAATATGCTGGTGAAGGTTTAACACCGGGTAGTTATATCAGCAAAGATGGTAAAGAATCATAAAAAGGCTTAGGCCTTTTTATTTGTATTCGGTATACTTTTTGGCCGAGCCTCTAACTTTTTCTGCAGGATACTTTTCGGCACTTTTTGCCATTTTCTTATATACTATTTCAATTGGGTCTTTTTTCAAAACGTTGCATAACATTAGACAGTAACTCATAGTGTCAGCTAATTCATCTTCAATACCTTGAGCATCGTTGTCTCCTTCGCTATTCCATTGAAAATGTTCTAACAATTCATTAGCTTCCAAAACAATGCTTTTAGCTAGATTTCCAGGAGTATGGAATTGTTGCCAATCCCTATCATCAACATATTTATCCAAATACTTTAAAAGTTCTTTCATAGTATCTACCTCTCATTTAATAATATTTCATTGAGTTTAAAAAATAAATAACTCATAATTTAATTAGCGAGGGAATGGTATGGCAAAACTGTATTTTAAATTTGGAGCAATGAATTCAAGTAAGACTGCCAATGCTTTAATGACGAAATTCAATTATGAAGAAAAAGGCAAAAGAGTTTGGTTAATTAAACCGGCCATAGATGATCGGGATGGGATTGAAACGATTAAGAGTAGAATTGGCTTACAAGCTACTGCTCAAGTTATTCAAAAAGATGATTCTATTTTAGACTTGTGTCCAATTAAGGAAATAGATGTCATTATTTGTGATGAATGTCAGTTTCTAACTGAATCACAAGTTGATGATTTAAGAATAATAGTTAGTGATTTCGATATTCCTGTTTTGTGTTTCGGCTTAAGAAGTGATTTTTTAACACACTTATTTCCAGGGTCAAGGCGCTTGTTTGAACTCGCTGATAGTATTACTGAAATTAAATCAATATGTCGATGTGGTTCTAAAGCAACTGTAAATGCCAGGTTTGATGAAGAAGGGAACATTCAGACTACTGGCGATCAGGTACTAATCGGTGGTAACGATACATATGAAGGATTATGTTGGAGCTGTTACCATAGAATGATTAATGAACAATTGAAAAGAAAATAATAAAGAAGGAACTTGGTTCCTTCTTTATTGTTAAGGGGGGGATAAAATATTTCTTAAATAGAAAGGAGAATTATTTCTGCAAATCATTTTGATTTGCAAATACAATATATCAAGTTTGCTTCGAATAATTATAGCGAATATATGTGAAATAATGTGATTATTATTTGCCTTAATAGTGGCCTTTCTTATAATATATTTGTATGAATGTTTATGATTTTGATAAAACAATCTATCATAATGATTGTACAGTGGATTTTTATTTTTATGAGTTGCGTAAGCATCCATTTTTAATGCGTTATTTACCTATACAAATTTTTGGTTGGCTAGGCTACTTTTTGAAAATGCACGATAAAACAAAGATGAAAAATTACTTTTATAAGTATTTAAAAGGTATTAAAAATATTGATGAAGAAGTAACGGAATTTTGGAATAAGCATATTAAACTAATACATAAGTGGTATTTCAATCAACAAAAAGAAGACGACATGGTGATAAGTGCTTCTGCCTTTTTCATGGTGAAACCTGCTTGTGAGCGTTTAGGAATAAAAAACGTAATAGCTTCTCCAGTAGACCAATATCAAGGTGAAGTTACCGGAAAAAACTGTCATGGTGCGCAAAAAGCAATAGTGTTTAAGGAAGCGGGATATGATAAAA
>CADBLN010000015.1 GCA_902795525.1 uncultured Erysipelotrichaceae bacterium
TCTAACATCACTGTACAATCTAAACAATCTAACAGTCCATAACAACAAATCATCAAAGTCTAAAGCATATAATTGCTTTTGTCTTTCAAGATAGTATTTATATATTTCTGCTTTGCCTTTTTCATAATAGTTATATGCTCGCTTAATTGCCTCATCACCATCAAGTTCTGCATATTTCATACCTGCAATATATTCTAATAAAACATTGTTATTATATTTCTTGCTATCAATGTCCAAGTATTTTAAGGCTTCTTTTATGATGCTCTTTTGGTCATCAACATCTAAAATTGTAAAATTAGTTGGATAACCTAAATGCTTAATTTCTTGTCTTAAAACCATTACGCAAAAAGAGTGAATTGTAGAAATATGAATCTTTCCTGATTCTTCAGGTAATAACTCATTTATTCTGCTTCTCATCTCATTAGTAGCTTTATTGGTGAATGTAATTGCCAGCACCTTACGTGCATCAATACCCCAGTTTTCTATAACATAGACTATTCTTGTAGTTAAAACACGTGTTTTACCAGAGCCAGCACCCGCGATTATACGCACGTAACGGCTGTTAGTAGTTACCGCATTTAACTGTTGTTCATTCAAAATTTTAAGATATTTATCTACCTTTTCCATATCTAATATTATAGCATCTTAACCACCATAACTTTATATAAAAATAAATGTATGTGATATAATCTTCTTGTGTTTTATTTCGGATAAACAACGGTTATGAGTATAGGGGGATTGTATGAAATATAGACAGATATCATTGTTCATTATATCTATTTTCATATCACTTTCTTTGGTTGTCCCTATACATGCGACAAGCCAACAAGAAAACAATTTACCGACTCTATCTCTAGATATTAAAAGTAATTATGGATATGTCATAGATATTGAACACAACCAAGTTCTTCTTGATAAAAACAGCAATTCCAGAATGTTTCCTGCATCTATGACAAAAATGATGACTGTTCTTGTCGCAATTGAAGAAATAGCTGACACAGAGCAGAAGGTACTAATTACCAAACAGATGGTAGAAGGACTTATTGAACAAGATGCAAGTGTAGCTGGATACGTAGTGGGTGAAACCCCTACTGTATTGGATTTGATGTATGCGGCAGCCCTTCCTTCTGGAGCGGATGCTTGTAATGCTCTTGCTTTAACAGTTTCTGGAAGTTTTGAATCTTTTATTTCCAAAATGAACGAAAAAGCTAAAATCTTACATATGGATAATACACACTTTACTAATTCTACTGGACTGCATGATGATAATCATTATTCAACAGCACAAGACATATGTACATTACTTAGTTACTGTATTCAAAACGACCTTTTTTGTGAAGTCTTTTCAGCTTCAACTTATACAACGACACCAACTTTGGGATACCCTGATGGTTTTCCTTTAGTATCAACAGCTCAAAAAGTCAAAGAAAAATTGGGTTTCTCGCTTCCCGAAAGCTATATAGGTGGCAAAACAGGTTACACAGATGAAGCAGGCCATTGTCTTGCTTCTTGGGCTCAAGTTAACGATATGACAATAATAACCGTGCTAGCTGGGGCTATGGGAGACTATTATTCTATTGATAGTTTCAAAGATACTTCAAATATCTTAGATACTCTTCAAGATTGGAATTACATAAACTATGTCAATACAGAAGATGTTTTGAAAGAGATTACTGTTCATCATGAATATGAAGACATAACCATTCCAGTTAAGGCTACACAATCACTACAAGCAGATCTGCCACTAAATCAGCACATCAAATATAAAGTGGATATTATTGATGAAATAGATTCCCAGGTTGAAGATTCAGTAGCTGAGGCTATGATTACAGTTTTTGTTGATGAGAATGAGATATATACAGAAAAACAAGAAATACTGATTCCAAGAGAACCAAACTTATTTGGCAGATTATTAAAAAGACTCAGGATTCTTGGCAAACAAATGAAAGACTTTCTGTCAAATCTATTTAATTTTGTGAAAATAAATGCATAATGGAATTGTAGGAGATTAAGTATGTTAGAAATCGCAAAAGATTGGCTTGATTATGAGTTAATTGACTCTGGAGACAAAAATAAACTGGAACGTTGGGGAAACGTTGTTTTAATTCGCCCTGATCCCCAAGCCATTTGGCATCCTACAAACTCCAATAGGTGGCATAATTTTGATGCTATTTATCACCGTTCAAACAAAGGTGGAGGTTCTTGGGAGTTTAAGAAAAGACTGGATGATTATTGGACAATTAACTATAAAGATCTTGTTTTTAAGGTCTCACCAACAAACTTCAAACATACTGGTTTGTTTCCCGAGCAAGCTGTTAACTGGGATTGGTTAACAAATTTGATAAAGAATAGCCACAAGGGTGTAAAGGTTTTGAATCTATTTGCTTATACTGGGGCTGCAACAATGGCATGCGCAAAAGCTGGAGCACAAGAAGTTGTCCATGTAGATGCAGCGAAGGGAATGATTAATTGGGCTAAAGAGAATATGGTTTTAAACAATTTGCAAGACTCAACAATAAGATTCATAGTTGATGATTGTTTAAAATTCGTGCAACGTGAACAAAGACGTAACCGCAAATACGACATCATAATCATGGATCCACCTAGCTATGGTAGAGGCCCTAATAATGAATTATGGAAATTAGAGGACCAGCTTGAAGTTTTGATTGAAGAAACAGCAAAATTACTAAATGATGACTGTTTAGGATTTCTTATAAACACTTATACTACCGGCTTTTCTCATATTGTTTTAGAAAACTTGCTTAATGAAAATCTATTGGACATGTTCCCGCAAGGTCACTTAGAAACAATCGAACTAGCTTTACCAATGAGCGAAAGAGAAATTGTCTTACCTTGTGGTATCTCAGGGAGATTTACTCGATGATTGATATCATATTTGAAGATAACCATTTATTAGTTGTAGAAAAACCAGCAAACATCCCTGTTCAAGAGGATAATAGCAAAGATAAAGATATGTTAAATTTGTTAAAAGCATATTTGAAAGAAAAGTATAACAAACCGGGGAATGTCTATCTTGGTTTGGTCCACCGCTTAGATCGTCCCGTTGGGGGCGTAATGGTTTTTGCCAAGACAAGCAAAGCTGCAAATAGATTATCAAAACAGATTCAAAATAATGAATGGAACAAAACCTATTACACGATTGTTGAAGGTAAAATGGAACCCGCACATGGTACCTTAATCGATTACTTAAAGAAAGATTCAAAAACCAATACTGTCACTGTCACTGATGATAAAAACGGAAAATATGCTGAACTGGATTATCAAGTTTTTGGTTATAAAGACAGCCTTTCTTTATTAAAGATAGAATTAAAGACAGGACGCTCACATCAAATACGAGTTCAACTTAGTTCTAGAGGATTCCCAATTTGGGGAGATCAAAGATATAACAAAAATTCAAAACCTGGTCAACAAATAGCTCTTTGGTCGCAACAACTGAGCTTTGGCCATCCTATCAGTAAAAAAATTGTGTCCTTTACTAGCGAATTGCCAAACAGCCACCCTTGGAATTTATTCAATCATTAAAAGCACTAAGTGTTCTTACGCTTAGTGCTTCTTTTTAATCTAGTTCGGCCGCTCCAGTATACAACTTATAATAACGACCTTTTTGTTTTAATAATTCTTCGTGGTCACCACGTTCAACTATTTCACCCTGTTCAAGAACAATAATAGCGTTTGAATTTCTAACAGTTGACAGTCTATGAGCTATAACAAATACAGTTCTACCCTGCATCAACTTATCCATTCCCTTCTCAATTACTTTTTCAGTATGAGTATCAATTGAAGAGGTTGCTTCGTCTAAAATTAGAACAGGCGGATCACTTACTGCAGCCCTTGCAATATTCAATAATTGTCTCTGACCTTGCGATAAGTTGGAACCATTTGCGGTTAACATCGTATTATATCCATCTGGCAATCTTGAAATGAAACTATCAGCATTGGCTAGTTTAGCTGCTTCAATACATTCTTCATCAGTTGCGTCAAGTTTTCCATATCTGATGTTGTCTAATACAGTTCCTGAGAATAAATTTGTATCCTGCAACACCATACCTAATGATGCTCTCAAAGAACTCTTCTTAATCCTATTTACAGGAATTCCATCATAAGTGATTTCTCCACTTTGAACATCATAGAATCTATTGATCAAATTAGTTATTGTTGTTTTACCAGCACCTGTACTACCAACAAAAGCAATCTTTTGGCCAGGTTTCGCATAAAGTGAAACATTGTTTAAAACAATCTTGTTAGGTTCATAAGAGAAAGTAACATTATTTAGTCTAATATCGCCTTTGAGCTCAACAATGCTATTATCCTTAGGATTCTTCCAACCAAAGAGGCCTGTTCTTTTCTCGGTTTGAGAGATGTTCCCACTTGAATCCTTAACGATATTTACTAATTCAATCTTGCCTTCATCAACTTCTTTAGGGCTGTCAATGACACCGAAGACTCTTTCAGCCCCAGCGACAGACATCATTATGCCGTTGAATTGCTGTGATAAATTGGAAATAGGACCAGCAATTTGTCTTGTATATAATAGGAAACTGGTAATAGCCCCCAAAGACAATGTCCCATCAATACACATTTGTGCCCCAAGCACTGCAACCACAGCATATGATATGTATGATAGATTCGCGTTAATAGGCATTAAGGTTTGGGCAAACATGTTCGATTTAATTGACGCATCCATTGCCTCATCATTTAATTTACTAAAGTTTTTAATAGACTCTTCTTCATGATTAAATACTTTAATAACCTTTTGACCTAAGAACATTTCTTCAACATAACCATTAATATTACTGATTGATGATTGAATCTTTCTGAAATACTTACGTGATTTTCCACCAATAAATACTGCGATGAATACAACCAGAACAAGTAGTACCAACGTTACCAGTGTCAATCTACCTGATAATCTAATCATCATATAAATTGACCCTGTTAAAGAAATGACTGTGCTTAATGTTTGTGGTAATGAATCTGCAATTAAAGGTCTCACTGAATCTACATCGTTTGTGAAGTAGTTCATTAATTCACCATTAGTGCGCGCATCGTAGAAGCCAATTGACATATCTTGCATGTGTGCAAATAAATCAGTTCTCATTGCATTC
Organism: uncultured Erysipelotrichaceae bacterium; assembly: GCA_902795525.1. Lineage (GTDB taxonomy): Bacteria > Bacillota_I > Bacilli_A > Erysipelotrichales > Erysipelotrichaceae > RUG521. Next base: position 5,127 of record CADBLN010000015.1, read on the forward strand.
AAAGTGCCTGTAGCAATTATGCTCATCAGTTTTTGCCTTAACAAGCCACTTGCAATACCTATAAAAAACACAATTCCCATAAATGTTAACTGGTTGATGAAAGCCGTTAAATCAGGATTATTCTGTCCAATTAGCGGCACAATATACTGGTCAATCAGAGGCGTGAAAAATGCTGATGAAGCAACATTCACTAAGGCCTCTACAATTACACAAACAATTACAATAACTAGCGCAAAATTGTATTTTCTTAAATAAGAAAAAATTCTTTTAACAGTTGCAGGAATATTATCTGCTTGAAACCTTCTTATTTCACGATATTGGGTCATTATTCACTCACCCCCTGCTGTTGTGTTTCGTATAAGTCATGATAGATAGTATTTCGCTCCATTAGCTCATTATGAGTTCCAACATCAGCTATCTTTCCATCATCCATGACAATTATCTTATCTGCATCCATTACAGAAGAAATGCGTTGAGCAATAATTATACTGGTCATACCACTCAGACGTTCTTTCAAGGCTTGTCTAATACGCTTATCTGTATCAGTGTCAACAGCACTAGTGCTATCATCAAGAATAATAATCTTAGGTTTCTTTAATAACGCTCTAGCAATACACAATCTTTGTTTCTGTCCTCCAGATACATTAACTCCACCTTGACCTAAATCAGTTTCATATCCCTTAGGGAATGATTCAATAAAGTCATGTGCTTGAGCACACTTACATGCCTCAACCACTTCTTCATGGGTAGCGTTTGCATCGCCCCATTTCATGTTCTCCTCAATAGTTCCTGAAAACAATACATTCTTTTGAAGAACCATGGCAACATCTTTACGTAAGTTTGGTATCTTATAATCCTTAACATTGTGACCACCCACAACTAATTCACCATCCGTAACATCGTACAAGCGAGGAATCAATTGAACCAATGTTGTCTTTCCAGATCCTGTTGAACCAATAATACCAACCATTTCTCCTGATTTAATATCAAGATTTATGTTTGCTAGAGCATCTTTTTGAGCGTTTTCAGAATACTTGAATGATACATTTTCAAATTTAATTGAACCATCTTCCAACAACAAACTTTCATCATTATTGAAATCCGTTATGTCAGGTTTTTCATTTAAAATCTCATTAGCTCTGTCAACAGATGCCTGAGCAAAGATTATCTGCATCAAGGCAAACGAAACCATCATTAGACCAAACAGGATATTCCTTAGATATGACAAATAAGCCATAAATTGTCCCGTAGTCATGCTGCCTCCAATAATCATTCTGCCACCGAAATATGAAACAGCAATCATACAAGCATACATTACCAAGTTAAATAAAGGACCATTTAAAATTACCAATCCTTCTGCTGATCTTTGTTGGTTCATTACACCTTCTGAAGTTGTTTTAAACTTTTCCTTTTCGTAATCTTCCCTAACAAAAGTCTTTACAACCCTTATGCCAACAAAGTTTTCTTCTAGCGAAGAGTTCATGGCATCGAATTTCTTCATTAACACCCTAAATTTTGGATGAGCAAATCGTGAGATTAAATACAAACCAATGCCTAAAACTGGAATTGCAACAAAAAACACTTTTGCTAACTCTGAATTGATTTTAAATACCATATATGTTGACATGATCAATTGTAATGGGGATCGTATTAACATTCTGACAATTGCCATATATGCCATTCTTATTTCCCTCATGTCTTTAGTCATTCGAGTTACTAATGATGGGACTTCAAATTTATCCATATTCTTAAAGCTATAATCTTGGATTCGTTCATACATTTCTAAACGTAAATTATGGACAAACCCACTTGAAGCAATGGCTGAACAAATACCGCTGCCTGCTCCTGCAAACATTGCCAAAACAGAATAAATGACCATTTTACCACCTAACTGATAAATTAAAGCCATATTTGAGCCACCAATGCCATTTATACCATCATCTATAATTGAGGTCATTACTTGAGGAATTAAAACACCAAGAACAACTTCAAGAGCAACTAATAATGGCGCTAAAATTGCTGCCCAAGTAAATTGTCTTGTATATTTAACAACTAATTTAAACAATTGCTGTCCCCCTTTCTTGCATAAAAAAAATAGAATTTTCTAATAATATGGTAATATTTTATAGCATGTCAATTGAAATATCAAGCCATTTAATTAACCAGTTAACTATTCACAAGCCAAGTTAAAAGGCCTAATGTAATAGGCCTTTGGTTTATTTCATATAAAATGGTTTCAATTGCATTGGAATGCCAGTGCTATCCATAATTAGTTCAGGTTCACCTTGAATTAGAGGTGTAACATAATCATAGAATTCTTTAGTCATTCCCTTATAATCAGGTAAAATCCATTCACTAGGAACATTCTTAACAAAATTTGCTACTTGATCAGCATCAACTGTAAAGAAGGTTGGATTATAAGGTCTGCCTTCTGTACGTTTAACAGCAACCATCTTGCCAGTAAATGTTGGATCTGCAGAATGCATGTGTGCACTCATGCCTAGTTTCGCTGATTCTTCAACATCCACTTTTGATTGGCATTGAATGTTACAACGTTGTAAAGTTGACATGTCTTGAACTTTTGCTCTTTCACAAACACCCTTTTCAATTAACAAGTTCTTTAGAGCTTGACCAGCGCCACCTAAAACTGCATGTGCAAAGCCATCATTTTTGGCCTCAGCAGCTGCTAAATATGTGCCATCTGGATACTTAGCACCTTCAGAGCAAACAATATAACACTTATTCTTTTCAGCTAAGCACTTTCTTACTTGTTCAAATACCTTTTCTTCATTGAATTCAACTTCAGGAAGAATCAAAACATCAACGATTCCTGAAACAACTGTACTTGCTGCCAACCAGCCTGCATCACGACCCATTGTCTCTAAAATGAACACTTCTTGGCGAGTATAAACATTGACATCTAGCCAAGTTGTCTTAGCAACTGTTGCTAAGAATTTAGCTGCACTGGCAAAACCTGGGCAATGATCTGTAATAACTAAATCGTTATCAACTGTTTTTGGACAACCAACAAAACGATGTTTTGTGATGTTGTGTTCTTTTGCATACTGGCTTAAAGCAGCAACTGTATCCATTGAATCGTTACCGCCAGTATAAAACATTGTATCAATATTTAGTTGTTCTAAAATTGCAAACAACTTTTCAAAGTCAGCTGCGTTATCTCTTTTTAATTTATAACGACAACTACCTAAAGCACTTGAACAAGTTTGTTTCAAAACTTTGATTTGGAATTCAGTCAAGTTTGTTAAATCAACGAACTTTCCTGCTAAGATACCTTCAATACCATTTAAGCCGCCATACACATGGTCGTAAATTGGATTTAATTGATTTGCTTCGATAATTCCTGCAATTGTTGCGTTAATTACAGAGGTAGGACCACCTGATTGTGCTACTAAACAATTTCCCATAACATATTTCTCCTTTTTTAATCTATAGATATGATATCATTTTCGTTTTTTTAAATCTATGTAATTACAAAGGTTTTCGACAATTTTAGACCATTTTTGTATTCAGGCCAAATTCTTTGAACTTCATCATAAAAAGCTTTTTGATGATTGGCGACTTTCAAATGTGCAAGTTCATGACAAAATACATATTTGATGGCTAATTCTGGTAAACCCACACACCAGACATTCAAGATAATATCCTTTCTATCCTTATAACAACAACCCCATCGTGAGGTATAGTATTTAAAAGATAAATTGAAGTCATCTACATCATTAATCTCCCGATAAAAACGATCAATCATGACACTCAAAATATCGCAAGCAAAATTCTTATAAGCCTTTTGCATATTTTGTGGAGATGAACCCGAAATATACAAAACATTATTCTTGAATTCTACCCTTGCTCTAGCTGATTTTTGATAAACAATCGGAATCCTTTGTCCTAAGATAAGGGTGCTGTCATCCAAGCCAAAGTTTATCTTGATCCTATTTTTAGATGTTTCCATATGCCTTCTAATCCAACTATCTTTTCTTTGAAGAATTCGAAGCACATCTTCATCTCGCGCAAAAAAGTTGGTATAAACATGTATTTTTCCATCTTTGATTCGAATCATTTCTCTGGTCAAAGAACCCCTATTAACAATAACTTCCATCCCTTTATATTCTAACTGTTTACTGCGCATAAACCTCCCACTCTTCCATTAAATGAGCAATTTCATTATGCTTTTCATCTATCTTTTCATCAAGTTCTTGCATCTTCTTGAAATCATGATAATACTCAGGGTCAAACCTCAACTCCCTTAATAATTCTAACTCCTCCTCAGCTTTCGAAATTCGTTTTTCCAAATTTGCGGCCTTTTTCGAATTGTCGCGTTGTTGTTTAGAACTACTAATGTTTTTCTCTTCACTTTCAACCTTAATATCGACCGTTTTTCCTGAAAGTTTTTCCATGTACTCATCATAGTTTAATGAATAAAACTCTGTTTTATCATTTTCAATCCTTAAAATACATGTTGCTAGCTTTTGAATAAAGTAACGGTCATGGGAAACAAACAAAACTGTTCCATTATATTCTAACAAAGCTTGTTCCAAAGCTTCTTTTCCCATAATATCCAAATGATTAGTTGGCTCATCCAAAATAAGTAGGTTTGGCTTTTCCAACATCAGTTTTGCTAAAAAAAGCCTTACCTTTTCCCCGCCACTTAAAACATTGCAGGTCTTATAAACATCATCGGCGCTAAACATGAATTGTCCCAATATTTTTCTTATTTCAGTATGATTATATTCAGGAAACATATCCCAAATTTCATCTAAAACTGTTTTATTACTTGTGATTTCTGCTAACTGTTGATCAAAATAACCAACTTCAATTTGATGACCAAATAAATAATCTCCAGCCAATGCTTTAACCTGCCCCATTAAAGTCTTGACAAAGGTACTTTTGCCTAAGCCGTTTGGTCCTATTACTGCTAAGCGTTGCCCATTATTAAGATTAAAGTTAATAGTGCATAAAGGTTTATCATAGCCAATAACTAAATGCTCAACTGTCAGTACATTTTTCCCGCCTCTTAGTTTTGGGTCAAATCGTAATTTAAAATTACCTTTATCTTCTTGTGGTTTATCAACTTTTTCCATTCTTTCAAGATATTTTATTTTGCTTTGAGCAAAAGCCGCCTTGTTTTTCTTATATCTAAACTTTTCAATCAAAGCTGATAATCTTGCAATTTCTGCCTGTTGGCGCTGATAAGTCGCTTTCTGTTGTTGAAAAGCTAATTGTTTCTGTTGGACATAACTACTATAGTTACCAACATAATGATTTAATTCGCCAAATTCAAATTCATATACTTCACTAACAATCTTATCCAAAAACATGCGGTCATGAGAAACAACAACTATAGCATTTGAATACTTCTGTAAATATGATTCTAACCAAACAATTGTATCCATATCTAAATGGTTTGTAGGTTCATCTAGCAAAAGAATATCAGGCTTTTGTAATAATAGTTTTACAAATGCAATTCTAGTCCTTTGACCTCCAGAAAATGTGCTTAACCGACGCTGTAAATCCTGTATCGAAAAACCAAACTTAGTAAACAAGGTTAATTGTTCTTGATTGTAATTGTATCCATCCAAAGCCTCGTAGCGATTTTGTAATTGTGAATACTGTTTTAACAATGAATCGTCATATTGCGTTTTCAACTTTTCAGAAAGTTCTGTCATCTGTTTTTCTAAATCAAACACTTCAGCAAAGACCTTGTCAAATTCTTCTTGTACCGTCAAGTCGTCATTTTCAAATGCCTGCTGGCTTAAATATCCAATGGAAACATTGTTGGCTTTGACCATTTTTCCCTTATCCAACGCTAAAAGACCACTTATAATCTTCAACAAAGTAGTCTTCCCGCAGCCATTTCTGCCAATGACAGCAATCTTATGGCCTTCTTTTATCTCAAATTGTATGTCTTCAAACAGCACTTCACCAGCAAAATCTTTAGTGCCATTTATGACTTGCAATAACATACTTCCTCCTTAAAGGAGATTGTTTTAGTTGTTGGTCAAATACTCCATAATACCATCTGCGATAGCACCAGCAATTTCTAGCTTCTTTTCTTTAAAGGTATCAGTACTACCGCTACTTTTAATATTATTTGTGACAATCTTTACGGTATTAATTCCATAAATACTGTTAGCAGCAAAGCTTTCATTTGCTTTTGAGGTTTCAGAGTATGTTCCAGCTCCTAAAACTTTCCCACCAGCTTCTCTTATTTCGTACTCTTCATCAAATTTACCCAAACTTTCATTGGCTCCTGCTGAGATTTCACTAGCACTAATTTGGGTATCTCTCAACAATTCTATATTTACTAATTTTTTATGGATGCTAGCAGCAAAACTTCCCTTACTGAATCCACTATAGTAAGTTCCAATTCCACCGTCCCACACAGCCATGTCTAAGAATATAAAGTATTTGGCTCCAGATTTGTAGGCCTTATCAACTGTACCATTAATACCGTAGAAAGAACCTCCATCTTCAAAAGAAGCATCATATGCATCCTTTAAGACCTTCGCCTTTATACCTTTCTCAGCTAATTTGTTTTTGAGCTCAGTTGCTACATCCCAAAGTTCTTTTGCCTCTACGATTCCCCATTCTTCCTCACCTACTAGGGATATACCATCTTGGGTTAACGATGGAGCAATCGAAATAACTATATCATAATCAGAATCAAGACCTGTTTCTGTAGAACTTGCTGGTTCTTCAGTAACCCTGATGTATAAATATGGTTGATCAAGCAAACTCTCTGTCGCTTTATTACCATCGAAAAGCGTCTTATTAGCTAATAACTCCACTTTCTTCCTGGTACCATTTCTAGTTACAGTATACAAAGTGTTATTTGTTAAGATAGTACGGTCCATGTATACCCTGCTTATCTTGTCGCCACTTTTTATATAAACTGCATAAAAGCCAGCATCTAATTGTCCTAAATTAATTTGTCCATCTACTTTATCTTCAATATCAAAGGAATATTTTTTATCACTGCACAAATCTACTAATTCAAAGGAATCACCAATATTCGATATTGTATTAAGATTATTTCTATCGTATACCCCATTATAGATGTTTAGGTTCTCGCCATAGAAATTATAATCCTTCATAACAACCACATGAGTTTTATCTTCACCATTAACCGCTTGTAAGGTTTGTTTGTTGTTTAAAGAACAAATAGTCATACCATTGCTATTATCCTTTGTACCACTATTGCCTTTACCACCTTTAAATAATCCCACAATCAATGAAATTATTAAATACAACACCAATAGAATTAAAATAGCCGCAGGAATAACCCTTTTCCAAGCTATCTTGTCCCATCTAATCTTTGACTTGTTTGACATAAGTGTTTCCTCCAAAACTTCAAAATAATTATACTACACTTGATAAATAAAAGAAAAACTCTGTTTAAAAACAGAGTTCGAATATTAGAAATCTAGATTTCTTGGAGTTCTTGGATAAGAAAGAACATCTCTGATATTTTCCATTCCAGTTAAATACATTAACAACCTTTCAAAACCAACTCCAAATCCAGCGTGCTTACAACATCCATATTTTCTTAAATCTAGATACCATTGTAAACTCTCTTGATTAACGCCCATTTCTTTCATTCTATCAACCAATTTGTCATAACGCTCTTCTCTTTGGCTTCCACCACACAATTCACCAACATGTGGCATTAATAAGTCGGTTGCCGCAACGGTTTTATTATCATCATTCAAGCGCATGTAAAAGGCCTTGGATTCTTTAGGAAAGTTCATGACAAACACTGGCCCTTGTAGTAATTCTTCTGTTAAATACTTTTCGTGTTCGGTTTGGATATCCATGCCCCAGAACACCTTGTTTTCAAATCTATCTTCAACTTTCTTTAATTCTTCCAAAACATCTGCATAGTTCATTCTCTTGAAATCACTGTTTAAGACTTTTTCAAGTCTTTCAATCAAGGTCTTATCAATCATCTCATTAAAGAATTTCATCTCTTCAGGACAATTTTCAAAGACATATGTGATACAGTATTTAACCATATCTTCCATCAAATCAATATCGTCATCTAAATCTGCAAAAGCAATTTCAGGCTCACACATCCAGAATTCATTAGCGTGTTTTTTGGTATTAGAATTCTCTGCTCTAAAGGTTGGCCCAAAGGTATAAACATCTCTGAATGCCAAAGCATAAGCTTCCACATGCAATTGTCCTGATACTGTTAAACTTGCATGTTTGCCAAAGAAGTCTTCTTCATAGTTGTTGTCTTCTCTAGTTGTAACTGTAAAAACCTCACCAGCCCCTTCAGCATCATTTCCGGTAATTATTGGTGTATGCACATAAACAAAACCCTGGTTTTGAAAAAACTCATGAATCGCCATTGCAAGAACACTTCTTACTCTAAATACGGCTGAGAAAGTATTTGTTCTTGGTCTTAAATGAGCAATTTCCCTTAGATATTCAAAAGAATGTCTTTTCTTTTGTAATGGATACTCATTAGTACATTCACCTTCTATGGTTGCCTCTGTTAATTCAAGTTCAAATGGTTGTTTCATTTCAGGAGTTAGTTTAAACTTACCAATAACTGTTAAGGCTGTTCCTGTTAAGCATTTACTAAGGTAATCAAAATTTGCTAAATCAGGAGTATAAACTAATTGGCAATTCTTAAAATATGTTCCGTCATTTAGTTCAATAAACGCTACTTGGCCATTGCTACGATTAGTTCTAATCCATCCCTGTAGTTGGATGTATTCTAACCCATCCAATTGCATTTGGTCACTGGCATAAGCAAGCTCATACAATTCTCTAATAGTCATAAATTCAAACATGTTATTTCCTCCTAAAAATAAAAGCTCCTCATACAAGGAGCGTAATTAACGCGGTACCATCCTATTTTGGTCTCTATTCAGTTAACGCCTTGATTACGGACTGTCTACGCTATTCTCCAGTCAGGCTCCCAGACTGTTACAATCCCTTAGAAATTAGAACTTTTCACCAACTGTTCCTCTCTTAAAATTCCAGACAAGAAATTGCTTTCTGTTCTTAGCCTTCAAACTTTTTCATCGTATTTGTTTCAAAAATCAATTCTTGAATATTACTTACAACATCTATCTCTTTCATAATCATGCCCTTAGGCACCGTGATATGTTGATGAGTAAAATCAATTAATCCTATTACACCACATTTTTTCAATCTGTCAACTATTTCTTGAACATTGGAAGATGCTGTCATAATGGCAATGCGGCAACCTTTAGGAATTCTTTCTTCTAACTCATCTATATGATAGACAGGTATCCCCTCAACTGAGCCAAGTATTTCTTCTCTAACATCAAAAGCCATGACCACTTCACCAACTACATAATCCCATCGATTATAGTTAAGCAAAGCATGTCCTAAGTTACCAACACCAATTAAGATAATCTTTTCATCAAAGCCCGATCCTAATTTCTCATTAAAGACTTCTATTAGTTTTTCAACACTATAGCCATATCCCTGTTTCCCTAAGCAACCAATAAATGATAAATCACGACGAATTGTTGTCGCAGCAATATCAACTAGCTCACTGAGTTCAGATGAAAGAACCCGATCGATACCCTGGGCCTGTAATCGACGTAAAGCCTTTAAATAAATTGGATATCTTTGTGTTGTTGCCTTTGGTACAATTGTTGGATATTCTGCCATAACCATTTCCTCTAAATATATTATACACAAATACTGTTACATTTCTAAAGATGCATCTGCCGGCATATTTAAACCAGCTCTTATCCCTTTTTGGTATGCAATAAAACCACTGGCGCCAATCATTGCGGCATTATCCGTGCAACAATATAGTGGTGGTAGGATATAGTTAACATCTGGATACTTTTTCATTTCCTCTTTAACTATTTCTCTTAATCTAGAATTTGCAGCAACACCGCCCGCTAAAACAACTTGTTTTACTGGATAATTTTGTAAAGCTAGCTCTACTCTAGACCACAGCACATTCAAGGCGGCTTCTTGGAAAGAAGTACACATGTCAGCTACATTAACTTCTTCATTATTCTTTTCTAATCTTTTCAAGGTTTGTAAAACAGCGCTCTTTAAACCTGAAAAAGACATGTTCAATGGATTATCAGTATGAACCTTTGGCAATGGATAACTATTCTTGCCTTCTCTAGCTAGTTTATCCACAACTGGCCCACCAGGATAACCTAAACCCAATACCCTAGCAACCTTATCATATGCTTCTCCTATTGCGTCGTCTTGAGTCGTTCCTATAACTTCAAAATCATAATCTTCCTTCATAATAACTAATTCAGTATGCCCACCTGAAACAACAAGGGCAAGTAGGGGAAATTGTAATGGCTCAACAAAAGCGTTGGCATATATATGGCCTGTTAAATGTTGGACAGGAACAAGTGGCTTTTGGTATGCCCAAGCCAAAGTCTTTGCAGCCAAAACTCCAACGTGCAAAGACCCAATTAAACCAGGTCCTTGAGTTACCGCAATAGCAGTTACATCATCCATAGTGATGTTTGCTTCCTTTAAGGCTTCCTTGCAAACAATACTGATGTTTTCTACATGAATTCTACTAGCTACTTCTGGCACTACCCCACCA
>CADBLN010000016.1 GCA_902795525.1 uncultured Erysipelotrichaceae bacterium
CAACAAGCACAAACTCCACAGCAAGTGTGCATTAAAAGGGAAGGCTTATTATCAGCCTTTTTTATTTTATTGATTTCTTCTACTTGCAAGTTGTAGTAGTGTTTTTTACTTTCGTTTTTCATAATATCATCATACTATCACCAAATGAGAAGAAACGGTATTTTTCTGCAATGGCATGGTGATAAGCTTTCCATACTAGTTCTTTACCCGCAAAAGCGCAGATCATCATTATTAAGGTTGACTTTGGCAAGTGAAAGTTGGTTATAAGAGCATCAACGGCATTAAACTTATAGCCAGGATAAATGAAAATGTCTGTTTCATCAGTACAATCTTTGAAACAACCATATTTTTGATAGATTGATTCTAAGGTTCTTACCGAAGTTGTTCCAACACAGATAATTCTTTGACCGTTTTCCTTTGCGGAATTTAAAATATCAGCAGATTGTTTTGACATGTGATAGTGTTCACTATGCATGTGATGATCATTGATGTCATCTACTTGGACTGGCCTAAAAGTACCTAAACCAATATGCAGGGTTATATCAACGAATCTACAACCTTTGTCCTCTATTCTTTTGATTAATTCATCAGTAAAGTGCAAACCAGCAGTAGGAGCTGCAGCACTACCCTCGATTTTTGAATATACAGTTTGGTATCTTTCTGGATCACTGACTTTCTCCTTGATGTAAGGAGGCAATGGCACTTCTCCAAGTTTGTCCAAAACTTCCATGAATATCCCATCATAAATCATGTGGAGATATCTGATGCCGCTTTCTCCGTATTTGACAAATTCAGCTTTTAACAAACCATCACCAAATTTAATAACGGTACCAGGCTTAACAATTTTAGCATTGCCAACCAAACACTCCCAAACATCATCACCAGTGTCGCGTAAAAGTAATACTTCAACATGGCCACCAGTTTCTTCTTTGATGCCAAATAGTCTGGCAGGGATAACACGGGTGTTGTTTCTAACAATGATGTCATCAGGACGCAAAAAATCAATCACTTCACTAAAATGATGATCTTGGAAAGACTGATTTTCTCTATTAACAACCAAAAGGCGTGAGTCACTACGCCTTTCTAATGGTGTTTGAGCAATTAGCTCAGAAGGTAGCTCAAAATCAAAATCACTAGTTTTCATTAAAAACCTCTTTCATCAAAACCGAAACTCTCCAGAGTTTCCTTTTTGAATTGCAAGAAACGATCTTCTTTGATAGCTAATCTTATTTCTTCAACCAGTTTAATCAAGAATCTTAAATTATGGATTGATAATAATCTTGATCCTAAACCCTCATTGTTTCTTTGAAGATGGTTCAAGTATGCTTTTGTGAAGTTCTTACAGGTATAACAATCACAATTATCATCTAAAGCTGTGAAATCATTTTTGTATTTGTTATTTTTGATTGTGATGCGTCCATGGGAAGTCATTAAGGTGCCATGTCTGGCAATTCTAGTAGGCAAGACACAATCAAACATGTCTACACCTCTTTCTACAGCCTCAAAAATATCATTGATGGCACCAATACCCATTTCATATCTTGGCTTATCTTCTGGTAAAAACTTGATTGTATCATCTAGCATCTTGTAGTGAGTTTCTTTACTTTCACCAACGGAAGTGCCCCCAATACTATAACCATCAAAGTCCATTGCCACTAGTGCTTTTGCGCAATACTCTCTTAAATCTGCAAACTCACTTCCTTGGACAATACCGAACAAAGCCTGATCTTCTCTAGTGTGAACTTTTAGGCCTCTTTCCGCCCATCTAATAGTCCTATCAACAGATTCTTTGCAGTAATCATAGCTGCTAGGATAAGGAATGCATTCATCAAAAGACATGGCAATGTCGGAGCCAATAGCTTCTTGAATTCTGATAGAGTCTTCAGGAGACATGAAAAGCTTGGAACCATCCAAATGTGATTTGAAGGAAACTCCTTCTTCGCTAATTGATCTTGTATCTTTTAGTGAAAAAACTTGAAAACCACCAGAGTCAGTTAAAACTGGACCATCATAGTTCATGAACTTATGAATTCCACCCGCAAGTCTTATGGTTTCTTCACCAGGTCTTAAGAACAAATGATATGTGTTTGCAAGGATTACTCCAGCATGCATTTCCTTAAGCTCTTCTGGCGATAGAAATTTAACTGTAGCTCTAGTTCCTACAGGCATGAACATAGGGGTTTCTACAGTACCATGAGGTGTATGTAAAAAACCGGTGCGTGCTTTGCAGTCAGAACTTTGATGAGTTATTTCAAGTTTAATTGCTCTTCCCATTTTTATCTCCTATAAGCTCACTTATCATAGCATAATAATTGGTTATTTAAAAGTTTTGGATATGCTAGAATGAAGATGAATGGAAGGGAGTACAAAATGCAATATAGGAAGTTTGCGAAAAATGATCATGTTTCAATTCTGGGCTTTGGAATGATGCGTTTTCCTAATAAGGAAGATGGGTCAATAGATGAAGAGTTATTGGAAAAAATGGTTGATTATGCTTATGAAAATGGAGTTAACTACTTTGATACTGCTCAAGTCTATTACAATGATAAAAGTGAGATTTTAACTGGAAAAATACTAAGTAAGTATCCAAGGAATAGCTATTATGTGACAGATAAGCTTAGTATTTGGGTAGTAAATTCTCTAGAGGAGTTAGATGAATTCTTTAATAATCAGTTGAGAAAACTTCAAGTTGATTACATTGATTATTATTTGCTCCACGCCCTTAATAAAGAGTATTGGGAAAAAATCATCAACATGGGAGCTATGGACTACATTGTCGACAAGTATGAGAAAGGTATTATTAAGAATTTAGGATTCTCATTTCATGATGATTATGAAACCTTTGAGAAGATAATCAAATATAGAAAATGGGATTTTTGCCAAATTCAATATAATTATTTAGACACTGAAGTTCAAGCTGGTGATAGGGGTTATAAACTAGCTGAAGAGTTAGGTGTTGAATTAGTTATTATGGAACCAAACAAAGGTGGCTTATTGTGCAGATTACCGGAAATTTGTGTTGAAGAGTTCAAGAATATTAACCCAGATGCTAGCCAAGCTAATTGGGCTTTAAGATGGTTATGGAGTAAGACAAATTGTAAAGTTGTCTTATCTGGCATGAGTGATATGGAACAGACCATTGATAATGTGAATTCAGCAAATCTATTTGAACCATTAACTGAAGTTGAACAGGAGGCTGTTAAGAAAGTCAGAAAAGCCATCTTGGCAGCACAGAGAAATGGCTGCACGGGATGTGAATATTGCATGCCTTGTCCTTTTGGTGTAAACATTCCACGTAATTTCCGAATTTGGAACATGGGAGCCTTAACTGGAAACTATGAAAAAGAATGGAAAAGGTATTCGCAACTCGCTGATGCGGATGCTTCCCATTGTATGCAATGTGGCAGTTGCGAAGCAGTGTGTCCACAAAGTTTAAACATTATTAGCGATCTTGCTAGCTTGCATAAAGAGATTACTGACTACATAAATAACAAATAGAATGCACAAGAGTGGCTTTCTTCACGAATATTTCACATAAACGTCTTGAATGGTTTAATTTAAAAAGATATGATTATGACATGAGTAAAAGTAAGATAAGCATTGATTTATTGCAGTTGTTCATGGCTGCTATTCTCGTTGGCCTAGGATTATTTTTAAAGGGTAATGAAGCTTTTCATAATGTTGCGGTATTATTCTTAAGTATTCCTGGCATTACTCTAGTTATTAGTTATTTCATGAACTTTTTAACTTATCCTAGACACTGGACTTTCACCGTAATAGTGGTATTGATTTGTCTGTTAGGGGATGTGCTCTATTATTTTAGAAGTGGGTTTGAATTAACTCCATCTATAATAGTATTTTCAATACTTGTGGTTGGATTCACATCTTTAATTGCGACATTTTTCCACTTACTACATGGAGATGTAATTCTCAAAAATGATAAAAGAGTCCGTTAGGACTCTTTTCTTTTGAATGGCGCCTGAAGTAGGGCTCGAACCTACGACCTACCGGTTAACAGCCGGTTGCTCTGCCGATTGAGCTATTCAGGCGTGAAACTAATATAGCATAAGATTTTATATAAATCAAGTAATTAAAGAATAAAAGAAGTTTAATTTAAGATGTTTTTTTAGGATTTCTAGTAGTCTTTTGTGTTATAATTTTCTCTTAAGAAAAATGAGGTGTAATATGAGGAAAATAATGAAGCTGGGTTTAGATGCCGAACAAGTACATGTAAGAGAATTATATAATCGTTTTGATGGTTATGAGTTACATTTATATGGTGATGACCGTGATGATTTTTCGCTTGTTCCAACATTAAAAAAGCCAATTGTTACAGTTCATTATCCAATTGATGATTCTGATGTATATGATGTTGTCAGTCAGTTCAAAGAAGAAAGAATTCAAAAAATCTTTGATCTATGTGAACAACAAAACGCTGGTTTAGTCATTCATTCAGAAACAATACTAACAAGACTATTAACCCACCCACAATTGGAAGAGTTCATTGAACATATGAGAGGCAGAAAGATTATTCTGCATGTTGAAAACTGTTACCGTCATTGTGGTGCTATTGAAGGCCTAAGAATGTGGAAGTATTTGAGTGATCAAATCGGTGATAATCGAGTTTACCCACTTTTGGATACTTGCCACTTAATAATGAGTGAGATGTCTTTTAAGTTTGAAGAGATGTCATTTTTCCAAACTTTGGATGCCTATGCTAGTGAAAACTTCAAGATTCATTTAAGTGATTGTATTGGTTCAGGAGAAGTTGAAACTGGTGGAATCCATGGAACAAATTTCTATGCCAACCAATATCTTTTGAGTAACATTTTGTGGAAAATAAGAGATCTGCAAACTAACATTGGTGTCACACCAGACTTAATTCTTGAGGTTGATGAGGTTGACTACGTTTATCCAACAAATGCTGATATTCTTGCTAAGAATATTGACAGGATTTGGCCAGGTATCTGTAAAGATTATGATGCTTGGAAAGAAACACAAAATCATTATGAAGAATATGAGTAATAAAGCACTCTTAGAAAGGTTGAATAATGAAAAAACTTTTAGTGTTTATGATTGACGCTTTGTGCTCAAGTGACATTGAACACATGAAAAAGATGCCACATTTTGCACCAATAATTGAAAATGGTTCTTATGTGCATCATCTAAAACCAGTGCATCCTGCTTTAACTTATTGTTGTCATACTTCTATTGTGACGGGAAAGTATGTTGATGGTCACGGTATTACTAATAATGAATATCTTCAAAGGGGTTGTAAGAGCACAGATGTTTGGTTTGGGAAAAAGGAAGAAGTACAAGCACCAACATTTTTAGATAAGGCAATGGAATTAGGTTTAACTACCTGTTCAATTAGCTGGCCGGTAAGTGCTGGGGCTAATTACACATATAACTTTCCAATGATAATTCCTTACCACTATGATGGTTATAATCCAGAACAGTATCTCTATGGTTATGCGACTGATAACATTATGGATAATTACTGGTGGAAATATGGTCGTTTGATGAAAGGTCCATTCAATAACCTTGATGCCTTCACCATGGCGCTGGCTCCTGACATCATTAAAGATTTTGGACAACCAGATGTAATGTTGATTAAAATGTGTGACTTAGATTCATTTAGGCATAAGTATGGGGTCTATGATGAACATGTTTATCAACAGCTTCAAAGACATGACGAAGAGTTCGGTGTCATCATGGAGACTTTGAAAAGATATGGGGATTTAGAAAATACAAATATTGTGATTATGGGAGACCATGGTCAAACTAATATTGAAGATATTCTAAATATGAATAAAGTTTTGGAACAAGCTGGCTTTATTAGGGCAGATGAGAATGGCAACATTATTGATTGCGATGCATATGCTCATTCAGCAGCTTTGACTTGTTTCATTGAACTGGCAAATCCTGAAGATGAAAAAATGGAAAAGAAAGTTAGGGAGTTTTTGGAATCACTAAAAGATAATCCTGATTATCAATTAGATTATGTACTGGATAAAAAAGAAATGAAGGAAAGATTCCATGTGGAAGGCCCATTTGATTTTGTGATTGAAAGTAAAAGACCAATATCCTTTGGATTTGATACTGATATGTCTATACCAACACCATGGCGCAGCAAATTGCCAGGTGACCACATAATCGGTGCAGCTACTCATGGAGGAAATCCTGATAGAGCAGAACAAACGCTGTTTATCGCATGTGGTCCATCGATTAAAAAAGGTGTAGTGGTAGATGAAGCCAACATGGTCGATGAAGCAGTCACCATGGCCAAAATGGTCGGCTTTGATTTCCCAAATACTGATGGAAAGATAATTGAAGAATTGTTAGATTAATAAATAATTTCACAAAGGTTAAGCCTTTGTGATTTTTTTGTTCTATAATGATTATGGTTTTTTAATAGAAAAGTGGCGGCAAATGAGTAGTTTTAAAGATTTAAGAATTGTAGATAACTTTTATCAGACATCGGCTTTTTTTCCAATGCCAACAGTAATCATTAGCACTTTAGCGGATGATGGATCAACGAACTGTGGAGCATATTCGCTGGTACAACCTTACTATGTGGCTGGTAAAGAGTATTATGCAATGCTTTTGGAATGTCGAAATTCCTCAAATACAGCACAAAACTTAATCAAAAGAAAAAAATGTGCTTTAAATTTCATCTATGATGACAAGGCCTTATTCAAACAAGCTGTTAAATTGGGCTTTCCAGGAGATACAACTGCAGAAAAAATGAAAGACTGTATTTATACTTTAGAAGATGGAATAAGAGCCGAAGAAGATCCAAATGGTTCATATCCAAAAGTTATCCAGGAATGTTTCCAAGTATTTGAATGTACATGGGTAGATTCTTTGGAAAACTGTGAGGGAACACAACCATTACCTGAGGGTCAAGACCATTATGAATTGGATAAGTACAATGATTTTAATGGTATCACTACTCCATATGGGGCTCACTTCATTTTGAAGATAGATAAGATTTTAATGAAGGAAGAACAATACAATGGCATTATCAATGGTGTAACCGCAAAGGATTTTCCAAACATACCAGTTGATTATGGATATCGTGATAGTAAGAACTTCTGGTATACCAGAACACCAAATAATTTTTTATACAAACCAATTGGTGAATTATTACCAATCAGAGAGACAAGTGTGGCATCAGTACAATATGCGGCTAAAAGGATTGACCCAGAAGTCCAGTTTACTGATGAAGCATGTGCTAAGTTGGTCAAAGTTCCTAGAATATTTTTGCCAACCGTGCTAAAGGGATGTGTAGCATGGGCTAAGGAAAACAACGTTACTTTAGTTACAGCTGAACACATGGATATCATTAATGACAAACGCTCAAAGGAGAAAGGTAAATAGTATGAAAGTTTTATTAGCTGGTGCTTTTGGACACCTGGGTGAGGACATTTTAAAAGAATTGGTAAAGAATAATCACGAGGTTATTGCTTGCGATTTAAATGAAAGAGAGATCGAGGGAACTAAAGGAAAATATACCTTTATCAAAATCGATGCTACTAAGCCTGAAACATTAAATGGTATTTGCGATGGTTGTGAAGTTGTTATTACTACGATGGGTTTAACTGGTGCTAGTAAAACTATTAGTGCTTATGACATTGATTATCAAGGTAATTTAAACTTATTGAACGAAGCTGTCAAAGCTCATGTAAAGTACTTTAATTATGTATCTGTTATTAAGGCTGATGGAGCTCCATCAGTTCCTATGCTGGATGCAAAGGCAAAGTTTGAATTAGAATTAAAAAAATCTGGCATCCAATATGTCATCTACAGACCTACGGGATATTTCTATGACATAGCTAAAGTGTTTAAGCCTATGATTGAAAAGGGGACTGTATCTTTATTGGGTGATGGTAGCTGTAAGGCAAATGTCATTGATACTGCTGACTTTGCGGAGTTTATTGTTAAACATATGATTGATAATAACCAAACTTATAATATCGGCGGTAAGGAAACATATACATATAAGGAAATTGCTCAGTTATGTGCGGAAAGTGCCGGTAAGGAAATCAAAATCAAGAGTGCTCCAAGCTGGTTATTTGATGTCTTAGCTTTCATCAACAAAGTAAATAAAAGTGGAAGAGAAGGTGTAATCCGATTTGGAAAATGGACCCTTACTAATGATTTAGTTGGTGATACTGTTTATGGTGATGCCAGTTTCAAAGAGTATTTAAAGGAGTATTTTGGAGGTAAATAGTTATGGCTTTTCCAAAATTAATGTGGATTTTATTAGCCGTTAGTGCAGTATTAACCTTGGTGGGATATTATCGATTTGTGTGGTTTATGTCAGTAGGTTATGGTTTAGCAGTATGCGGCATTGGCCTCACATTGTTAATAATGAATTTTTCTGTTGCCACCTTGCCAACAAAACTAATGTGTTTATTATTAATAATCTATGGCTTAAGACTTGCAGGATACTTACTGCTAAGAGAACTTAAAAACAAAAACTATCAGAAGAGTTTAAAGAATATCATGAGTGAAACAACAGGTGAAAAGAAGATTCCTATCTTTGTGAGCTTCTTTGTCTGGATTTATGTTTCGTTTGAATACATTTTTCAAACAAGTGCCATCACTTACCGTATTGTCAATGGCGACAACAGTGGAAGCATCTTTGCTTGGATAGGTGTAATAGTAATGACATTGGGTGTTGTAATTGAGGCTTTGGCTGATAAACAAAAATCTGAAGCTAAAGCACTTAATCCTAATAGATTCTGTGACTCAGGATTATACAAGATTGTCAGATGTCCAAATTACTTTGGTGAAGTATTATTTTGGACAGGTGTTACTTTATCAGGATTTGGGATTGTAACAGGATGGCAATGGCTAGTTGTTATCATCGGCTTCATTTTAATAGTTTATGTCATGTTGTCTGGAGCAAAACGCCTGGAAAAAAGACAGAATAAAAACTATGGAGAGAATCCAGAGTATCAGGCATATTACAAAGCTACTCCTGCTATTTTCCCTGGGATACCACTTTATAGTTTAGAAAAGATTAAGTGGATTGTTTAAGAGGTAAACATATGAATGAATTTTCAATTCCAATGGCCATAGTTGATTTTATTCCAGTTTTAATCTTTTTTGCTTCAGCAGTAATCTTGCAAAGAGACCTTTACAACAAACTAAGCAAAGGAGCCTTTGCCTTGCTGGCTGCAGGTTCAATTATGGTTTTAATGGGAGGAATTTATAAAGCAACATGGAAACTGTTATATGCTTTGGGAATTTGTGATTTTGTCAGTTTAAATGCCGCATTTTTCCCACTACAGGCGCCAGGCTTCCTACTGTTTTTTATCTCTTTGTTGTCTTTAGATAGAAAGAAAAGTGGCAACAAAGCCTTAGCTGTTGTGCCATATACCAGCAATATATTATTCATTATTGGCCAAACAGTTGGTTTGGGTGGAACACAGATATTGTTGGCTTTAAAAGCGAAAAGAATTGGCAGAACCAAAGCCGTCATCATGTTTGTTGTTTCTTTTATCTTAATGCTGGCAATGGGTTATCTAGGCAGTAAATTTGATAATAGCAGTTCTATGAACTGGATTGCCCAAGTAACAAACACTCTATCACAAGTTTCTCTCTTTTTAGGGGTTATGGATTTGCATAAAAATGGCTTGGCTAACCAAGATGTATTTGATTAGAATAACTACAAAGTGGTTATTCTTTTTTTTATATATTAAATGTGATAGAGTAATTAAAAAGGAGAGACTTAATGAATTATTCAGTAGTAGTTGTGGCTGCTGGTGAATCATCAAGATTTCGCTCTAGCACCAATAAACTGTTATATAGACTGGAAGATGAACGTACAGTAATTGAACATGCTTTAGACGTGTTTAAGGACGATGCTGACTGTCAAGAAATAGTGGTTGTTACTAATGATGAAGTAATGCGCTATTTGTATGGCAACTATTGTGGGATTGGCAAAATGGTTTATTGCCGTGGCGGTGCCAGCAGAAAAGAAAGTGTTTTTAATGGATTAATGGCAATTAAAGGCGAATTTGTACTAGTTCATGATGGGGCACGTTGTTTTTTGGAGAACAGAGACTTACAAGCTATTAAAAACGCATTGTCACAAGATAATGGTGCAATTCTCTGCAAAAGTGTAACAGATACAGTTAAAGTGGTAACTAATGAGGGTTTTATTTCCAACACCTTAGATAGATCAGAAATTAAGCTAGCTCAAACACCTCAAGGATTTCCTTCTGAAATCCTAATCAGTTGTTATAAAAAAGCTATGGCAGACAACTTTGAAGCTACAGATGATGCTCAAGTTGTTTCTCAATATAGTGACTTAAAGATTAAATGTGTTGAGTCTTTAGGGGCCAACATTAAGATTACTTACATAGAAGATGTTGAGAAAGGAAGTTAATTATGTATAAAGAAAGAAGAGAAAAGGTATTTGATTTTTTACCAATGAATTCAATTGCGATGTTTCTATCGGGCAATGCACCATACCAAGTAGGTGATGAAAAATACCCATTTGATGTTAATCGTAGTTTTTATTATTTGACAGGAATTGATAGAGAGAATTTAGTTTTGATGTTAATAAAGACGAAGAATAATAACCAAACCATTCTTTTTATCGAGCCATTTGACCCTGTAATGGCGAAGTGGGTAGGAGGAAAAATTCAAG
Source organism: uncultured Erysipelotrichaceae bacterium (assembly GCA_902795525.1). Lineage (GTDB taxonomy): Bacteria > Bacillota_I > Bacilli_A > Erysipelotrichales > Erysipelotrichaceae > RUG521. The sequence goes on from CADBLN010000016.1 coordinate 10,667, forward strand.
CACATGAAGCAACCGAGATTAGTGGCATATCAGATGTTAGGTTCATTGATAATCTTGATTCAACAATTAATAGATTGTTACATAGCACAAATGAACAAGCTTGGACCTTATGTGGTGAGTTAAGTAAACAGGAACTTAAACAACCTTGGCCATTGGCAGATATGTTTAATGAATATAAACAACAGTATCCTGATGTCATGATTAAAAACATTTTTGCTGATATGGCAAGACTGAGAATGGTCAAATCTAAGGAAGAAATAGACAATATGAAAAAGGCTATTGCGGTCACCAATGCAGGGATTAAGGCCATGATGCAGGCAAGCAGAGATTATATATGGGAAAATGAATTAGAGGCTTACTTTGACTTTGTCTTAAAAAGCGAACAATGCAAACATGCCTTCTACACTATTTGTGCTTCAGGAAAGAATGCAACAGTGCTTCATTATGGAGAAAATAATTGTCAATCAAAACCAGGAGACTTGGTTTTAGTAGATTTAGGTGCTGCTTATGGTTATTACAATGCGGATATTTCTCGTACTTTCCCAATAAGTGGCAAGTTTACCGCAAGACAAAGAGAAGTATATGAATTAGTCTTAAGGGCTAATAAGATGGTAATGGAAAAGGCCAGACCAGGTGTAACTTTGAGAGAATTGAATAATTATGTTATCGAATTCTATGAAAAAGAACTGCCATCAATTGGTCTATTACAAGATGGAGACACAGTAAGAGATTATTATTTCCATGGTGTATCTCATCATCTAGGTTTAGAAACTCATGATGTTTCAATTCTAGATTATCCACTTCAAGCTGGAAATGTTATTACAGATGAACCAGGATTATACATCGAAGCTGAGGACATTGGCATTAGAATCGAAGACGATATCATGATCACTGAAGATGGTTGCATTAATCTCAGCAGTGAAATCATGAAAGAAATCGACGAGATCGAGAGTTTTATGCAGAATGGTAAATAAATTTTGAGGGATTTTATAATTTCGACACTATAGTAATAGTGAAGGAAAGATTGACTTTACAAGGAATTTAATATTTGGTAAAATGCTTTTTGCGGAAGACGTATATTATAATATTATACGTTTCTCCTTGGCTGAAAAGCCCAATAGACCAGAAGGAGGGAAATAGACATGCGTAAATATGAAATCATGTACATCCTTGATGCTTCACTAGAAGAAGCAACTCGTCAAGAAGTCATTGATACTTTGCACAATATCATCATCAACGATGGTGGCACTATTGACAAGGTAGATGAATGGGGCGTAAGAGAGTTTGCTTATCGTATTGAAGATATGACTAAGGGTTACTACGTGGTGGTCGAGTTTACTGCTGATAATGAAGCTTTAAACGAACTAGATCGTATTTGTAGAATTAACCAAAATGTAATTCGTCATTTGATTGTCAATCTTGAAGAAAAATAAGAGGAGACTTTTTAAATGATTAATCGAGTAATTTTAGTAGGTCGCTTGACCAGAGACCCAGCTTTAAGAAAAACTAATACAGGAAGATCTGTAGTATCGTTCACTTTGGCTGTGGACAGAAGAAAAAGCGCTAATGCTGACCCTAATCAACCAACTGCTGACTTTGTTCCTTGCACTGCATGGAATCAAGTTGCTGATTTGATTGCTCAGTATACTCACAAAGGTTCTCAAATTGGTGTTGAAGGAAGAATTCAAACACGTAATTACGATGATCCAAATAATCCGGGTAAAAAGGTGTATGTCACGGAGGTCGTATGTGATAGCTTAACTTTCTTGGATTCAAGAAGTAGTGAAAGTAGACAAACTACCGATAATAGCGATAGCGGTTATTACCCAGATGATAGTATGTATGAAGAAGATACAACAATGGTAGATACACCAACACTGAATATTTCAAGTGATGATCTGCCTTTCTAGTGAAAGGAGTTAATTATGGCATATAACAAAAAACAACGTCCTAGTCGTAAAAAGGTATGTTATTTCACTAAGAACAACATCAAAACAATCGACTATAAGGATACAGAATTATTAAGCAAGTTCATTTCTGCTAATGGAAAGATTATTCCACGCAGAGTTACAGGAACTAGCGCTAAATATCAACGTATGCTAGCAACAGCTATTAAGCGTGCTCGCCAAATGGCTTTAATTCCATACGTAATCGACTAATTAGAATAAGACCTCCGATGTTTTTTCGGAGGTTTTGCATAAAAGGAATAAATGAATAACGGTAAACGAGTTAATAGTATTACATACGGAGCTTTGATGACGGCTCTATTAGGTGTGGTTTTATTCTTTAACAGACAAACGGCAGGAACTTTTGATTTGTATTTGTTTTGGATAATTCCATTACCTGTAATTGTCTATGTTTTAAAATTTGGCATTCGCCAATCTTTTGTGTTGGCCACCAGCATGGTTTTATTGTCTTTTATCATTGCTAGCCCAGTTACAGTTTTCTATGTTGTTGGTTCAATTACTGTAGGGTTGATTTATGGCTATGGAATGACTAAGAGATGGAGTTCTTTAAAACTAATTATTTCAGTGATCATAGTGTCTTTAGTGATGAGTACGTTATCTTTGTTTGTTTTTGCGAATGTCTTTGGCTATAACATAACCAAAGAGATAACATGGTATCGCGAAACATTTACATCCATGGTAGACAGGATTGCCTCTGGAAATGAAACATTAGCTTCCATGGTTGTTTCGCTGCTGCAGGATAGATTCATTCTAACCTTAATCATCTTTTCTGAAGTAGTTACAAGCATCATGGAAGGGATATTGATTCATTTACTATCATTTGCCTTATTGAAAAAACTAAAAATGGAAACCCCGCCAATTAAACCAATCAGTGAAATAACAGCACCGAAATGGTTGAAAGTATTCGTGTTTACATCCTTTGCGGCTTTGTTTATTTCAAGTATCACTGCCGTTTCACAATATAACGATATAATTATGCTGGCAATGGTCATTGTCTATGCGATTTGTATGCTGTATGGCTATTTATTGGTGGTAACAATAGTTACTTTGAAGTATCCTAATAAAGCAACAAGGACACTAGTATTAAGTGCTATTGTTATAGTTATGTTCTTCTTTCCACCACTGACTTATATATGTGGTTTAGTAGACATTTACACTAATACAAGACAAAATATAATTAGGGAGATAGCTAAGAATGGAATATCAAACAGATAAACTTAAGTTTTATGCACTAGCAATATTTTTAGTCCAAGTTATTGTGTTAGTTGTTTTGCAATGGGTTTTTGCACAAAACTTTAGCGTAATTGGTGCTATTTTTACGCTGGTTGATGCTGCCTTTGTTGTTTATTTGATATATAAGTATGAAAGAGAGAAGAAAGGCCGTATTTTGAGTATTTCAAGGGTTCTTGGTACGGATACCAAAGATGCTTTGATATATGGACAGATTGGAATCATCATTTACGATGATGATTATGTTGCTACATGGTGTAGTGAATTATTTGAAGAACGTGGCATTGCAATAGTGGGTGAACGCCTCACTAGAGCAATCCCAGGTAGTGAAGTATTACTGAATGGTGAAAGTGATAAGGCCATTTTTGTAATTGATGAAAGAGAATATGAGATTACTCGTTCAGAAGCAGATAGAGTTTTGTTTATAAAGGATGTTACTGATATAAACGAGGTTAATCGTAATTATGAAGATGAGAAGATTGTATTAGGATTAATCCATCTAGATAATTATGAAGAAACTATTCAATATGAAGATGAGCAGAAAATTGCTAATATCAACACTAATATCAGGCAAAAGATAATTGAGTGGGCAAAGGAATACAATGCGATCATTCGAAGAATTAGAGGCGATAGATTCTTGGTTGTTTTGAATGAAAGTGAATTCAAGGAAATGCTTGATGATAAGTTCTCAGTGTTGGAAGAAGTTAAGAAGGAAGCTAATGATTTAAATGTCGCTATCAGTGCTTCAATGGCTTTTGCTAGAGGAACAAGCGATAATAATGAGTTAGATAATATGATAAATGATTTACTGGAGTTGGTTTTATCACGTGGTGGAGACCAAGTTGCGGTAAAGGCCTATGGTGAAGATGTTAAGTTCTATGGGACATCATCAGAAGCCAGCGAGAAGAAATCAAAAGTTCAAGTCAGAGTATTGGCACATACTTTAAGGAATATCATTAATGAGAGTGACAATGTCTTTATTGTTCCTCATAAAGAAGCTGACTTTGACGCAATTGGTGCTTGTTTAGGCGTAAGCAGATTTGTCCAAGCGTTTAACAAGAGCACATATATTGTTTTAAGAGACATTAGCATTGAAGAAAGTGCCAGAACTGTTATTGAAGACTATGAAGATAGTATTGAGGAAAGACATGCTTTGATTAGCGAAGAAGAAGCCTTAGAGTTTGTTACTAAAAATTCATTGGTTATTGTTGTAGACCATCATAGTTTGGATTTAACAAGTGCACCTAAACTGGTTGACAATTGTAAGCATATTGTTATTTTGGATCACCATCGCAGAAAACAAGAAAGCACAATTCCAGC
>CADBLN010000017.1 GCA_902795525.1 uncultured Erysipelotrichaceae bacterium
ACTTCTAATTTACACAATAGCCGCAAATATAATTACTGCTTATTTAGGATTTATAATAAAAGCTATATTCTAATAGTTTAAGTTTGGGATCAATGTTTTGCTAATCGAAATTATTTTGCTATTCTCATATGTTTTCCCATATGTGGATTTTTGACATATGGTTCTGCTAATCTAAATTACTTTTCTATTACTGAAAGAATTATTTAAAAACCTATAATTGATGGAAACAACAAAAAAACAACCTTAGGGTTGTTTTAGCCTTCAATGTAAATAGTTTTGATTGTTGGTGGGTTAAGTGGTCTATCTTGAAAGCCAGTTGGAACACTTGCGAGTTCATCCAAAACATCAAAACCTTCAACTAGGTGACCGAAAGCAGCATAGTTACCGTCTAGGTGTGGAGTATCCACATGACAGATAAAGAATTGAGATGATGCACTATTAGGGTCAGCACTTCTAGCCATAGAAATTGTGCCTCTGGTGTGTTTTATTGGATTATTGATACCATTGCTGAGGAATTCACCTGTTATTGTTTCATCAGAACCACCCATTCCAGTTCCTGTAGGATCACCACCTTGAATCATAAAGTTTTCAATAATGCGGTGGAAGATTAAACCATCATAGAAGTGCTCGTCAATTAATTTAATAAAGTTTGCACAGGTTATTGGGGCATTTTCTTGGTCTAATTCTAATTTCATTTTCTTGCCATCATTCATTTCAATAATAATCATAATTACCTCCTGGTTGCTTTTTCAGCTTCTCGTAACATGTCTTTTTCTTTTTGGGCTTGTCGTTTGTCATATAGGTGTTTACCTTTTGCTAAGGCAATTTCCATCTTTGCCAGCCCATCTTTTAGATATAGACGGGTTGGGACAACAGTATATCCTTGAACTTGTGTTTCTCTCTTGAGTTTTCTTATTTCCTGTTTATGCAGTAATAGTTTTCTGTCCCTAGTTTCGTTGTGATTAAAGATGTTGCCGTGGTCGTATAAAGATATGTGCATGTCACGGATAAAAGCTTCGCCATTAACGAAGTCAATATAAGCATCTTTGAATTGAACGGCACCCTGACGAATGCTTTTGATTTCTGTTCCCGTTAAAACCAATCCAGCTTCATAGAATTCTTCTAAGAAATAATCGTGTTTGGCTTTACGATTAACTGCAATAACTTTTTCCATGACACTCCTTTAATAAAAAAGACCATGTGGTCTTTAGTGTTCTATTTAGTCGCTAATTTGACGATAACTAATATGAAAAATAGGAATCCACATATTAGTGTTGCGTTGGCGAACACTTTCTCAGGTCCTCTTTCTTTAGTGTTAGTGAATAGGTTCAATCCACCATTACCACCAGAAAAGGCACTGCTGACACCTGCTGATTTACCACTTTGTAGCAAGGTCAATAAAATAATTGCGACTGAGTCTACCATAATCAAGAAATCTAACATAATGTGACTCCTTTCCAATGCTTTAACATTATAGCAAACACTTCTGTCTAATTCAAATACTAATTGAAAAACAAATTGTTTCTTAAATATGTATTCAATCACGTGATAAAAAAGTATAATTATTATGGCTACAATAAAAGGGGTAAGTGTATGACACAAAAGACTAAAAAGGTATTAAAAGATGCTTTAGTTGAATTATTAAAGAAAAAACAATTCTCGAAAATTACAGTTTCAGAATTAACTAAATCTTGTAATTTGAATCGGATGACTTTTTATTATCATTTTAAAGATATCTATGACTTGTTGGATTGGGCTTTATGTTGTCAAGCTGACAAGTTGGTTTTGATGTATGATCCTAAAGACTTGGCTAAGAATATGAAAATAATATTAGGATACTTATTCCAACAAAAAGAGGTAGCCTTAAATATCTATCATTCAAACGCCGTTGATCTGTTAGAAAAGCATTTATTTAAAATAGTTGATGAGTTAGTAAACAGGGAATTGAGCAAAAAACTAGTCAATTCAGATTTAGAAGAGGATGATAAATTGATGATTAGGAATTTTTACAATCATGCGTTTGTTGGGATTATCAAGGATTGGATCAAGCATGGTTTAGTTCACGATCAAGATGAAGTAGTTGAAAAACTGGCCTTGCTTTTGAAAGGCTCGATGGATTTGGCAATAAATAATCTCAACCAGAAAAACTAGTAAGAAAACACAAAAAGGATTATAATGAGTTCGAAAAAGGGAATTTGATATGAGCGAAAGAATATTAATAATTGAAGACGATACTGACATTAATAATGTCGTAACACAAGCCTTGAAGAATGAGGGTTATGAGTGTACTCAGGCTTTTTCAGGTACTGAAGCTTTGGTGTATGCTAAGAATGAAACCTTTGATATTGCAGTAATGGACTTAATGCTGCCAGGGATGCATGGTGAAGAGCTGTTGCCAAAACTAAAGGAAATACAAGCAATCCCTGTTATAGTTGTGACTGCTAGAGATTCAATTGACAGTAAAGTTGGTTTATTGAATAGTGGTGCAGATGACTACATCACTAAACCATTCGAAATCAAAGAGTTAATAGCTCGTATTGGGGTTCAATTAAGGAAGTCTCCAGTTGGAACTAGTCCAAAGACCAAGAATCTGCAATATAAAGATTTAACTTTGGATGAGAACTCCTTTACTGTGGTAGTTAAGGGTGAAGAAATTGCTTTCACTAAACAAGAGTTTAAGATTCTGGAGCTATTATTAACTTATCCAAACCAAGTTTTTACTAAACAGGACATTTACAATTATGCATGGGATGATATTTACATTGGTGATGATAAGACTATCAATGTTCATATCAGTAATATAAGAAAAAAGATTAAGGCTGTTTCAGATGAAGAATACATAGAAACGCTATGGGGCATTGGGTTTAGATTAGCACGATGATGCTTTGTATATGCAAAGCATTTTTCAAATTGATTAGAAAGGGGGAATCTAATGTATAACATATTTAAAATGGGATTCTATCGTTTGAGGAATTCTCCCTCTTTTTGGTCCATGATTATCACTGGGGTGGTATTAGGATTTGTCTGGATTGTGTTGTTATATACGAGGCTAGACTTAACGATGTTTGGAATTGATATTGTAAATCCACAAATGCCACAACTATTTGTCAATGGTAATTGGCAATACACAGCCATCATAAGTGGAGGCTTATCTACGGGAGCCCTACTGGTTGTTTGCTCCATTGTTATTCCAATTATCACAAATGTAGTAACCGAAACAGGCTACATTCAAAGTATCATTGGTCAGTTAAAAGACCGCCGTACTTGGATTACAGGTGAATTATTCATTATTGTTTACAAAGTTGGTGTCTTAATGATTGCCAACATTCTATCAATGACGTTTTTTTCAATCTTATTTTTCAACAAGCAATTAGAGTACAACAATATATTACTGTTGCTGCTGTTGTTGTTTATCCAGTATATGCTCCATATTTCTTTTTCGTTTTTTGTGACTGCAGTTTGCGTTCTTACAAAGAATATTGCAGTAAGCAGCATTGTTGGAGTTCTCTGTAGCTTTGGCATAGATACTACGATATTTAATATGTTTAGTGTATTAATCAATCAAATATCAAAAACAGACTTGGCTGACTTTAGTCTAGTTGCTATAGAAAACCACGTTCACAGAATTAATGTAATTGCAGATTCTGTTACCATTATGGAAGCACTGGTAGTTTCAGTTTTACTTATTACGATAACAGTGTTTGTTGCACGACAAACATATAAGCATAGAGATTTTGGGTAAGGAGAGACTATGTTTTGGTTATATATATCAGTTTTGCTGGCAATTTGTTTGGTGTTAAGTATCCTGTATTTTTTAAATTACCGAAAATACATCACGGAGCTAGTTCAGAGGATGAAGTTTATTAACTCCAATCCAACAGTCATGAGATTGGATAGAACAGCAAATTATAAAGAAATAGATGATTTAATGGTCGAAGTTAATAATTTCTTGGACAAGCATGATAACATTTCAAAAACTGCTAAGCAGAGAGAGGAAACTTTAAAAGAAGCTATTACAGATTTATCTCATGATATCAGAACGCCATTAACTTCATTGGATGGTTATTTTCAATTGCTGGTAGATAGTAAGTCTGAAGAAGAAAGTAAATCTTATCAGGAAATCATCAACAATAAAATTAAAAGTCTCAAAGACATGTTAGAAGAAATGTTTACTTATATGAAGCTTCAAAATGACATTTATGATATTGAAACTTCTACAATTGACTTTGGCAAGGTGATTTATGACACAACTTTATCTTTCTATGATGATTTCACTAAAGCTAATTTGGAACCTGAAATTGATTTCACTGAAGAAGTCATAAAAATCAAAGGTAGTGAAAGGGATATTAGAAGGGTAATTCAAAACATCCTCAAGAACACTCTAGTCCATAGCAAGTCAAATGTATATCTTAGTTTGGAAAAGCAAGGTGACACAGCTGTGTTTATTTGTTCTAATGACATTAAAGAAGCTGATGACATTGATGTGGACCGTTTATTCACAAGATTCTATAAAGCTGATGCCGCAAGAACATCCATTTCTTCAGGATTAGGTTTGCCTATTGCTAAAAGACTGGTTGAAAAGATGGAAGGAAAAATTGAAGCCAGAATTGAAAACAGACGTTTTATTATTGAAATAAGGATGCCTATAGAAACTAACATAGTTTAGTTTCTTTTTTGTTGAAAACTACAAAAGTGATATATAATGAAGTTAGATATAAAATCATTAACGATAATGAGAGGAGTTTCTATGGGATTGTTTGATAATTTATTTGAACGTAAAACGTGCGATATTTGTGGAGACAAATGTGGAGTTTTAGGAGGAACTAAGGTAAAGGATGGAAGGCTTTGTAAAAGCTGTGTTTCCAAATTGTCACCTTGGCTAGCAGGTCTTAAGAGTTTTTCTTTAGCTGAAATCAGAGAACATTTAACTTACAGAGAAGAGAATCAAGAAAAGGTTAAGAATTTTAACATTACTCATGTGATTGGTGATAAGGGGACAAAGCTCTACTTAGACGTTGAAAAAAGACAGCTAATTATAACTGGCAACTCGAATTGGAGAAGCAGTAATCCTGATGTGTTGGATTTTTCTCAATTGGTCGATTATGATTTGAAGATTAATGAGAATAAAAAAGAAATCATGAAAGAAACAAGTGATGGCAAGAAAGAGAGTTATAATCCAAAACGCTATGAATACAGCTACAACTTCTATGTATACATTAATGTGAATTCACCATGGTTTAATACAGTTAGTATGCATGTGAACAACAGCACAATTGATGGATATGATAACGAGGAGTATGAAGAAGCGTATCTCTTTTCAGAAGAGATTTGTGAAGTTCTTTCCTCTTTAAAGGAAGGCAGTCTAGAAGAAATTAATGATATAGTTGACTATTATAAATCTCAAAGATCTAATAAGCGCACTTATGATAGTACTTATTACAGTGATACCAAAGCTTATCGAAGAGGTGTTGATTATTATCGTGAAAGGGATCCAAGGCGTTCACACTACAAATTTTAAGTAATTGACCTATAGTCTAAATGAGGCTATAGGTCTTTTATTAGATTATTCTTTCTATGCGATAAAAAAATGCTGCAAAAGCAGATAAGAACAGCATTATTGAGCTTACAGGTGTTTGGGGTGACGATAAGAATAATAGTGATATTTTGGATGATCAAGAGACATTTACAGTTATTTATAACTATAAAGGAATGGATAATAATGATCTGAAAGAAACTTACACAGCTACACTAAATGAGTCAACACCACAGCCTCAAAATGTTCCAACCATTGAAAAGAAGACCATAGAGTGGACTCCTGAGTTAGCTGGAACAGTTAAAGCTGAAGATGCAGATGCTGAAGGTAAGATTACTTACACTGGAACTTGGTATGATGACGAAAATGAAAACGGAATAGCAGATGTACACGAATACTATACTTTAACATTTAAGTTAAATGGTGGTAATTATGGTGGTTCAACTGCTGATGTGATATTAACAGTTCACTATAACCAAGACATCACAATTCCACAGGCTCCAGAGAGATCAGGTTATAAGTTCACGTACTGGCAAGGTTCACAATATTATCCA
>CADBLN010000018.1 GCA_902795525.1 uncultured Erysipelotrichaceae bacterium
GCAATTCTATGCAAGGAAAAATATGCAAAGGACTTAGATAGAGTTGTGTTCCCTGGGATTCAAGGGGGACCATTAGAACATATAATTGCAGGTAAGGCGATTTGTTTTTGGGAGGCATTACAGCCAGAGTTTAAGCAATACCAACAACAAGTCCTAAATAATTGCCAAGCTCTATGTGATGAGCTTAAGAAAGAAGGATTCAGGCTTGTATCTGGTGGCAGTGATAACCATTTAGTTTTAGTTGATGTTAAAGCTTCAATTGGCATGACTGGTAAAGAAGCTGAAACATTGCTTGATAGTGTTAATATCACATGTAATAAGAATTCCATCCCATACGATGAAGAAAAACCAGCATACTGTTCAGGCATAAGACTGGGAACAGCCGCAATGACCACAAGGGGTTGTAAGGAAGAGGATTTTAGAAATATTGCCAAATGGATTTCAAAGGTATTAAAGAATCCAGAAAATGAAATGGTTTTAAATGAAGTGAAGCGAGAGGTTAAGAAATTAACTGATTCATTGCCACTTTATTAAAGAATATAGGAGGACACATTATGTTGTATGTATTTGATCACCCAATGATTGCTCACAAGCTCACCACAATGAGAAAGATTGAAACAGGAACAAAGGATTTCAGACAGCACTTAGAAGAAATTGCTTCTTTGATGGCTTATGAGATCACTCATGATTTTCCAACTAGGGAAATTCCTATTGAAACTCCAATGGGAAAGACAATTGGGCATGAATTAGCTCAAGATGTAGTTTTAGTGCCTGTTTTGAGAGCTGGACTTGGAATGGTTAATGGTATTCAAAACCTGATTCCTAATGCTAAGGTAGGACATGTTGGTTTATATCGTAATGAAGAAACATTAGAACCAGTTGAATACTATGCAAAATTTCCTAAGAACTTAGATAAGGCAATCGTCTTAATTCTTGACCCAATGTTGGCTACTGGTGGAAGTGCTAAAGCTGCAATTGATATTGTTAAAAAGCATGGAGCTAAAAACATTAAGCTAGTTAACTTAGTTGGTGTTCAAGAAGGTATTGATGTAATTGAAAAGGCACATCCAGATGTAGATATTTATTTAGCTGCTAAGGATGAACACCTAAATGAAATTGGTTATATTGTTCCAGGTTTGGGCGATGCTGGTGACAGAATTTTTGGAACTAAGTAGTGCAGAATAAAGAGATTAAGTATTCAACAACAATAGGCTTATTGACAGCTTTGGTTTTAGTATTCTTTAATCGAAGCTGGGCTTTAGGAGTCTTGTTAGGCTGTTTGTGCTATGCCTTGTATTTCTTTTTGTTAAGCTACAGCATCAACGATTTAACCAGTGCGAGACCTACTGGAGGATTACTAGTTAGTTTGGGTCCAGTGCTAAGACTATTTGTTTTAGCCATCCCACTTTTAGTAAGCTTTCTAGTTCCTGAAATGATAAATACATTTGGGGTGATGATTGGGCTTTTATTGTTCAAAATCACTGCCATCATAATGAGTTTGATAGAGAAATAACCCGTTGTAAAACGGGTTTTAAAGTGCAAAGTGCGATTTTTTTCTAACAGTATTATTTTTATGATAAAATTATATATATTTTCGGAAAGGGAGAAGATGAAATGCCTGGACTAGTAGTACAACCAACTGTCTATTACATCATTGCGGTAACTGCAGTTATCAGCCTTTTCATCATGATTCTTTATAGTCAATTGAGAAAGTTCAATCCACTAGATGAGCCTAAGGGTTTAGTCTTGCTGGCAATCATGGCATATCGCTTTGTTGATGACATGTTAAGGCAAGAAACAAACGAGAAAATCACAGAGAAGTTAGGCCCATACATTGCGGTGACTTTGCTTTATATTTTCTTGTCTAATATCTCCGGTTTATTTGGAATTGAACCACCAACCGCTAACTACAGTGTTACTTTGACACTAGCCGCAATTACTGTGATCTTAATTGAAGTTAATGCGATTAAATTCAATGGTGTGAAAAACTATGTAAAGAGTTTGTTTGAACCACTAGCACCATTTGTATTCATTAATATCATCAGTAAGTTTTCAACTTTGATGTCATTGTCACTAAGGTTGTTTGGCAATATCGTTTCTGGAAGCATCTTAATGACGATTATATATTTGTTGTTTGCGAAGGTCTCCTCAGTGATACCTTTCATTGGAGCATTCAACTTTGTTGGAGTCGCTATAGCTCCATTCTTGCATTTCTACTTTGATTTGTTTGCGGGGCTAATTCAAACATACATCTTTACCACTTTGACTGTCACATTCATTGGTAAAGAACTACCTGATAAATAGTATAGGAGGATTAATATATGGAAAAAGGATTAATCGCAATAGCAGCAGCATTAGCAGTTATGACTGGCGCTACAACGGGTATTGGTGAAGCAAAGGTTGCTCAACATGCCGTTGAAGCAATTGGTAAGAACCCAGATGCTGCAGATAAGATTAGATCAATGGCAATCATTGGTGCTGCATTATCAGAAACATGTGCCATTTATGGCATGTTGGTTTCTTTCTTGATTATCTTTGTTTTAGGAGCAAATTAAGATGGGAATCCAGATTGATCTTCTAAGCAAGTTAATTCCAAACATTCTGACAATAATCACGCAGTTATGCGCAACTGCCATTTTATTCATGCTTATGAAGAAATTTGCTTGGGGTCCAGTGAAGAACATTTTAGCTGAACGTTCTAAATATGAACAAGAAAGGCTAACCGAAGCTGATCGTCTAAGAAAAGAAAGTGCAGAATTGAAAGCTGAAGCTGAACATGAACTTCAAGAAGCAAGTGTTAAAGCTCAACAAACCATCAAAGATGCAAGAAGTGAGGCTGAGCGTTTGAAGGAATCGTTGATTAATGAGGGCAAAGAACGTTCTCAACAATTAATTGATGAAGCTCAGAAAGACATTGAACTTCAAAAGGCTAAGATGATGGAAGAAATGCATAAAGACATTGTCAATGTCGCCATCAATACAACTAGTAAGATGCTAGGTGAAAAAGTTGATGATAAAAGCGATAAGAAATTAGTAGAAGGATTTATTAAGGAAGTATCCAAAAAATGAATGTAGAAGTTACACTATATGCTAAGGAACTTATTGAATTAGCTAAATTTGAAAATAAAGAGGATAGCTTCTTTCAACAACTTTCTCTTGTTTATGAAACTTTAAACACTGATCAAGATTTAAGGAGATTTATTGATAACACCAATAACTCTGTCAGTGAAAAACAAGAAAGATTGTTGGAGGTTTTTGATGGTGCCTTAGACATAAGTGTAATAAGAACCTTTTTCCAAATATGTAATAAAACAAAGGTAAGTCATTGTGAATTGTCACTGCTTCAAGCCTATATGGAAGAGTATTATTCTTTAAGAGGTTACGAGTATGGCTTAGTTTATTCGATTAGAAAGCTTGAAGATGAAGAATTAGATTCAATTGAAAAAGTTATCAGTAAACAAATCGATTGTCCTGTTAAACTTGGAAATAAAATTGATCCAAGTTTACTAGGTGGTGTTAAGGTGGAAGTCGATGGATTTGTCTGGGATGGAAGTTATAGAACTAAACTGGGAAAACTAAGAAGAGACTTACTCATTGATGAAGATATTAAAAATGCTGAAAAACTATCTGAAGCTATTAACGAACATATAGCGTCATATGATAAACGAAACGAAATTGAAGTTCAAACAGATGATAATATCGGTTATGTAACAGAAGTTGCGGATGGTATTGTTAAAATCAAAGGATTAAAGAAAGCAATGGCTGGGGAACTATTAAAGATTCAAGCGACTTCTGTAATGGCAATGAACCTTGAAGAAGATAGTATTGGTGCTGTTTTACTTGATAGTGGTGAACATGTTTCGGAAGGCAGCAAGGTTGTTGCTACTAAAAAGATTATTGAAGTTCCTGTTGGTGATGGACTTCTGGGTAGGGTCGTAAATGCGTTGGGACAGCCAATTGATGGTAAGGGAACCATTAAGGCTGATGCATATTATCCAATCGAAAGACCTGCTCCTGGAGTAATTGACAGACAGTCTGTTAATGAACCATTAGAGACTGGCTTGAAAGTAATTGACTCAATGATTCCTATTGGTAAAGGTCAACGTGAGTTAATTATTGGCGATAGACAAACAGGGAAAACAGCTATTGCGATTGACACTATCATTAACCAAAGAGGTAAGAATGTTAAGTGTATCTATGTCGCAATTGGACAAAAGAATTCATATGTAGCCCAAATTGTTGAAAAGCTGAAACAGTTTGGTGCTATGGCTTATACAACAGTTGTCTGTTCAAGTGCTAGCGAGTTAGCAGCATTACAATATATCGCACCATATGCAGGCTGTGCAATTGGTGAGTATTGGATGGAACGCGGTGAAGATGTTTTGATCATTTATGATGATTTAAGCAAACATGCTATTGCATACAGAACATTGTCACTGCTATTACGAAGACCTCCAGGAAGAGAAGCTTTCCCAGGAGATGTCTTCTATTTACACTCACGTTTATTGGAAAGAAGTGCTAAGTTATCAGATGAAAAGGGTGGAGGCAGTTTAACTGCTTTGCCTATTATTGAGACTTTGGCAGGTGATATCAGTGCATATATTCCAACAAATGTTATTTCAATTACTGATGGGCAGATCTTCTTGCAGACAGAGCTTTTCAATAGTGGCTTCAGGCCAGCTGTTGATAGCGGTTTAAGTGTGTCAAGGGTTGGTAGTGCCGCTCAGATTAAGGCGATGAAACAAGTTTCTAGTTCTTTGAAGCTTGAACTTGCTCAATATCAAGAAGTATTAGATTTTGCCCAGTTTGGCAGCGATTTAGATCCAATCACTAAGAAGACTATTAACCACGGGCAAAGACTAATGGCAATCTTGAAACAGCCACAATATTCACCTTGGCCAGTTGAGGATCAAGTCATAGCTTTATTGGCTGCTCAAAAGGGTCTTTTGGAGGATATTGATGTTGAAGACATTGAAGACTTTAATAACCAAATGATTACTGAAATGCATTCGTCTCACCAAGACTTATTAGATGAATTGTTAGAAAAAGGTAGAATCGATGATGACTTAATGGAAAGACTATTTGATGTTTTAGAAACATCAAGTGATAGATATCGTCGAGCTTTAGGTAGAAATAATGGCTAACTCAATTAGTGCAATTAAAAGACAGTTAAAGTCAGTTCGTTCTACCCAAAAGATTACCAATGCAATGGCTCTAGTAGCTACCGCAAAACTACAAAAACAGAGAAATAGATTGGCTGAAAATCATCAATATTCACGTGCTTATTTGAATATGATTTTGACAGCCTTAAGTGCCCATCATGATGAAGATGAAGACAACGTCTATTTCCAAGAAAAGGATTTTGATAATCCTTTGCACATCATCATAACTTCTAATTCAGGTCTTTGTGGTTCGTATAATATGGACCTACTAAAGTATGTAGAAAAGAAGATTAAAAAGACAGATCCAATCTTTGCGATTGGTGACCATGGCATTAAATGGTTGATGGAAAATGATTACATGGTAATCAAACGATTCAGTGCTTTGGAAGAAATTAATCCTGCTATATTATCATTGATTATTGATAATGTAGTTGAATTATTTGCGCGAAATGAAATATCTTCTCTAGATATCATATACACTGAATATGTTAATACCTTGACCTATAATCCAACGATGTTTGAACTATTGCCATTGGATGTTTCTACTGTTTTTGAAAAAAAAGACATTGAACTTTTTCCAAACAGGAATGAAGTATTTGACTGGTTAGTTCCAATGTATGTTAGTGCAGTTGTTTATGACACTTTCTTAGAGGCTAAGACAAGTGAACAGGCAGCAAGAAGAAGTGCAATGGATAGTGCTAATAAGAATGCGCAAAACTTAATTGAAGATATCACTCTAAGTTATAACCAGGCAAGACAAGCTAGTATTACTCAAGAAGTTAATGAAATTACTGCTGGTGCAGATGCACTATAGAAAGGAAGAATATGGCACAGAATATTGGTGAATTAATTCAAATTATTGGACCAGTCTTAGATGTTAGGTTCCCTAACCGGTTGCCTAAGCTTTATAATGCCGTAAAAATTCCTTTTGAGGATGGTTTTATTGTTGCGGAAGTAGAACAACACATAGGCAACGATAAAGTTAGATGCATTGCTCTTACTCAAACTAATGGTTTGGTTAGAGGCATGGAAGTAATAGATACTGGTGATGCCATCAAAGTTCCAGTTGGTAAGGAAACATTAGGAAGAATGTTTAATTTATTGGGAGATCCTATTGATGGGTTAGGTGCGTTAGACGAAAACGTTCAAAGAGAAACAATTCACAAACAAGCTCCTAGTTTTGAAGAACAAAAAACTGAAATTGAAATCATGGAGACCGGTATTAAAGTCATAGACTTGCTTTGTCCTTACATTAAAGGAGGCAAAATAGGTTTATTTGGTGGTGCTGGTGTTGGAAAAACAGTTTTGATGCAAGAAATGATACATTCGATTGCGACAGAACATAATGGTTTATCTGTTGTGGCTGGAGTAGGAGAAAGAACAAGAGAGGGTAACGATCTTTACTTTGAAATGAAGGATTCTGGGGTATTGGAAAAGACTGTTTTAGTTTATGGGCAGATGAATGAATCACCAGGAGCCAGAATGAGGGTTGCTTTAAGTGCCTTGACCATGGCTGAACATTTTAGAGATAAGGATAATCAGGACATATTATTGTTCATTGATAATATTTATAGATTCTCACAAGCAGGTAGTGAAGTTAGTGCCTTGTTAGGAAGAATGCCTAGTGCAGTAGGATACCAGCCAACACTGGCAACTGAAATGGGACAACTACAGGAAAGAATCACTTCAACAAAAAATGGTTCAATTACTTCAATACAGGCCATTTATGTTCCAGCTGATGACTTGACTGACCCAGCTCCTGCAACGACATTTACACACTTAGATGCCAAGACTGTTTTAGACAGAAAGATAGCTTCCTTAGGTTTATATCCAGCTGTTGATCCTTTAGAGAGCAGTTCTCGGGCATTGGATCCTAATATTGTTGGTCAAGAACACTATGAGGTTGCTCAAGGTGTTCTACAAATACTACAAAGATACCAGGATTTACAAGATATCATTGCCATCTTAGGCATGGATGAATTATCTGATGAAGACAAGGTGATTGTTAACAGGGCTAGAAGAATCAGAAACTTCTTATCACAGCCATTTGTAGTAGCGGAAAAGTTTAGTGGATATGATGGAAAGTTTGTTCATATTCCAGATACAGTTAGGTCATTTAAAGCTATTTTAGCTGGTAAATATGACAGCTACCCAGAACAAGCATTTATGTTTGTGGGCTCCATAGAAGATGTTGAAGAAAAGAGAAAACAATTAGGAGAATAGGATGTTTAAATTAACAATAATGACGTACAAAGGTATATACAAGGAAGTCGACTGTGACTCCTGTAACTTACCTTCAATTGATGGTAGAAGAGGAATTTTACCAAATCACATGCCTATTATGATGCCAGTGGAGATTGGGGTTCTTCATACGGTTGAAAATGGTGAGACAAAACGCTACGCCATTAGTGATGGAATGTTCTATTTTGAAAATAATGAAGCTACTCTTCTTGTGGACACCATAGAAGATGTTGTAGACATTGATATTGTCAGGGCAAGAAGAGCTAAGGAAAAAGCTGAAGAAAGAATGCGCGAGGCTCAATCTGAAAGTGATATTAGGAGAGCTCAAGTAGCTTTGAAAAAAGCAATTAATAGGATTAGCGCTTTAGATGAAGATTAAGGTTCCTTTGGGAATCTTTTCTTATATAATTATGTTATGAAAAAAGTAATAAGATTCATTAACACAAATAAGTATTTCTGTTTTGTGTGTTTAATGATTTTTAGCATGTTCTTATTGTTTGTGGAAGTATTAAGAGAAAAATACATTTTAGGCTTGATGGGCAATATTGGTAAAAATGCATTTATGATTTCCTGGTTGTATATGCCAATTTTAGCTGTATTGATTTTGGTTATAATATTTAATAAAAGCAGAAAAGAAAAAGATGGCTTAGTCCTTATGACCTCAATTATGCTATGGAGCATCTTGCAGGTTATTTATTATGCCTTTATGTAATCTTAATATGAAAACGTTTGAAAAAAGAGTTAGCGTGTGCTAACCTTTTTTATGTTTTCTTTCAAGTTACTTATAGCACTATTAAGCCTATCAAGGATTCCTCTTGGCGTATGGTCATATCATTTAATTAAGAAAAATGATGTGAATTTCTTTATGCTGGTTTTTTTATTGGTGTGTATAAGTGATATTTTAGATGGATTCTTATCCAGAAAATTTAAAATTGACAGTAAGGTTGGGGGAGTACTAGATGTAATATGTGATTTCATTTATATTACAATCTGTTGTCTTGGATTAGTGCTAAAAAAATTGGTTCCTTGGTGGTTACTTATAGTAATGTTGATGAAGTTTGTTGATTTTTTGATTTCTTCATTTTTGGTCAATACAAAACAACTAGTTTATGACTTTATCGGAAAGTGCCTGGCTTTGTTTCTCTATGTTTTGCCTGTTATTCTAGTGGTTGTTCATGAGTATTACAATGATTTGTTTTCAATAACATATTTCGTAGTTATTGTTTGTGTGCTGTTAATGAGTGTTATCTCATTTTTTGCCAGGATAAGAAAAATCTCTTTGTTAAGAGACTTTTAAAACAATTGTATTTGTTCAAACATGGATTTCCATGATGCTTGTTTAGCCTCAGTTATCCTGTCATCGGGAAGCAAATTACCTAATAACAATGGTGAGTTATCATCATGGGTTTGATAATTTTCTATAACCATGTTTTTGCTGCTGTTGGCGTAACAATATCTACACATGTGCAAGCAGCTGCTATAAGCCCCAATATCATACCCCATTAAACAATTA